>NZ_JAWRXV010000642.1:0-278 GCF_046534875.1 Paraburkholderia sp. SIMBA_054
CAGAGAACCGATCTGGTTGAATTTGATCAGGATGGAGTTAGCGATACCTTTTTCGATACCTTCTTTCAGGATCTTGGTGTTGGTTACGAACAGGTCGTCACCAACCAGCTGGATTTTGTCGCCCAGAACTTTGGTCTGGTATGCGAAACCGTCCCAGTCAGATTCGTCCAGACCGTCTTCGATAGAAACGATCGGGTACTGTTTGGTCAGTTCTTCCAGGAAGTGAGTGAATTCTTCAGAGGTGAACGCTTTGTTGCCTTCGCCAGCCAGAACGTATT
>NZ_JAWRXV010000643.1:0-278 GCF_046534875.1 Paraburkholderia sp. SIMBA_054
GATGGAACGGCCGACGCCTGTTCGGCAGCATGGGAAAGGATCAAATGAACCTGAATGACAAAGTCGCCATCGTGACCGGCGCGGCATCCGGCCTCGGGCTGGCAACCTGCAAAACATTGCATGCTGCCGGTGCAAAAGTGGTGGGATTCGATCTCGATGGCGCAAAGGTGGCCGAGGTGCTAGGGCCCGACATGACGGGCTTGGCCGTCGATGTTGCCGACGAGCGTAGCGTGATGGCCGCCGTGCAGAGGGTCCGCGACGTGCATGGTGCGGTGCAT
>NZ_JAWRXV010000644.1:0-278 GCF_046534875.1 Paraburkholderia sp. SIMBA_054
GGCTGCACCGCCAGCTTCGTCTCCCCGCAGGGCCTGGTGGTGACCAACCACCACTGCGCCTATGGCGCGATCCAGCTGAACTCGACCGCCGGGAAGAACCTGATCAAGGACGGCTTCAACGCCCCGACCACGGCCGATGAACTCAGCGCCGGCCCGAACGCGCGCATCTACGTGCTCGACGGCATCACCGACGTCACCGCCCCGGCCAAGGCCGCGCTGGCCATCGCCGGCGACGACGCGCTCAAGCGCACCCGCGCGCTGGAGGCGTTCGAGAAGGC
>NZ_JAWRXV010000645.1:0-278 GCF_046534875.1 Paraburkholderia sp. SIMBA_054
CCATGGTTTTACCGAATTGATGCTGACAAACCCATGAAATCCGAAAGACAGACAAAATATGTACAGACAATCTACAATGAAGCAAGAAGACTTACCGCACTTATCAATGATTTCCTGGGTGTTCAAAGGATGGAGTCCGGTAAACAGATATATGAAAAAAATGTAGAAATCATACCATTAATTCAAAAAGTAATTGAACATTTAGAAATAAATACAGTACAACATGATATCCGACTCAAAATCGAAACCAAGGATATAATGATCTTAGGTGATCACTT
>NZ_JAWRXV010000646.1:0-278 GCF_046534875.1 Paraburkholderia sp. SIMBA_054
GTCCGGGTTGGGGCCGCGATGTGCGAAGGGCTGGCACTTGCTGCTTCGGGCTGGGCCCACTCATCCATCGTTCTCGTATTGACGCTTACATGTGTGGGTTTCGCCAATGCATCGATGGGACTCGTTGGCGCGACTCACCGCTCATTGGCTATCCCGCAGAATTTCCGCGTGCGCATTCTCGCTGCGAGCATGATGACCACGCAGATTGCGGGCATTCTTGGGCCGATGGCCGCCGGCGCGGCGCTCATGCATTGGGCAGTGGGCAAGGTCTATACATG
>NZ_JAWRXV010000100.1:0-22953 GCF_046534875.1 Paraburkholderia sp. SIMBA_054
TGTTAGCCGCTTTCTTTTGCCTACTTTTCTTTGCGGCGGCAAAGAAAAGTAGGTGCCGCCCCGCACAGGGGCGACGCGTGAAGCACGAAGGCAATACGCGGATGCCAGCGGAAGAGCTAGAACAACCAACCCCACCGAGCCACGAAGTCATAACCCGGACGCCAGCGCAAAGCCCAAAAACCAAACCGCTCGCGCCGCGAAGACGCTACGTGGATGCCAGCGCAGAAAAGCAAACCACCACCCAGCGTCGCAGACAAGAAACCCCAAAAACCCGTCGCAGACACAAACCGCTGGCATACTACCCCCAAGGGAGACAGGCGCGCGACGTTATCGACGCCCCATTACGCATAACGCGCGTCTGCACGCGCCATGCAGCTTGCTCCCTGAATCAACAAGCCGGGCCCGCGAATTGCGCGGGCATTGTCCGCTGTCGATTGTGGGAGGCACACAACCATGTCGATCCGCTTCAGCCGTGCTGTGTTTGCTTCAGCTCTGGGATTCTGCTGCTCGCTGCCCGTCCTACTCGTTCCGCTACCCGCGAACGCCGCGCTAGGCGGAGATCCAATGACGCCGCCCACCGGGTCCAGCGAAACCACGCGCACCATCCCCGCGCCATCGTCAAATGGCATTGCCGTGATGCGCAGCGCATCGTCGGCCAGTTCGGGCGCCACGACTTCTTCCTCTTCAACCGGCGCATCGGCGTCCTACACCGTCCGGCAAACGACGCTCGGCAACGGCACGGTGATCCGCGAATACATCTCGTCGGCGGGCAGCGTGTTCGGCCTCGCATGGAGCGGGCCGCAAATGCCCAATCTGTCCGACCTGCTCGGCAGCTATTTTCCGCAATACGTGGCGGGCGTGACCAGCGCGCGCAAGGTGCGCGGCGGCGGCCACGGCCCGGGCATCGTGCAGGACAGCGGACTCGTCGTGCATTCGGGCGGCCACATGGGCGCGTTCTCCGGCCAGGCCTATCTGCCGCAGGCATTGCCCGCCGGCGTGAGCGGCACCGACATCCAGTGACGACGGGAGATCCATCATGCGATTTGCGTTGAAGCTCGAAGCGTGCGTCAGCGTCGTGAAGGCCGTACTCGCCATGTCCGTCGTCGCGATGACGGCATTCGTCGCGGGCTGCGGCGGCGGAGGCGGCGATTCGTCGTCTTCGTCGAACAACAGCAGCAGCAACAGCGGACCCAACCAGCAGCCGATCGCCGCGAATGCGGCGAACACGGTGGCCGTGACAGTTGGTCGGGGCGTAGCGGGCATCATCAATATTCCGACCGTTTCCGTGACGGTCTGCGCGCCGGGCTCCACAACCAACTGCGCAACCATCGACAACGTGCTGCTCGATACCGGCTCGTTCGGCTTGCGCGTCGTCAATTCGGCGCTCGGCTCGCTCGCGAACTCGCTGCCCGTCCAGCAGGCCACGGCAGGCGGCCAGCTCGCCGAATGCACCCACTTCGCGGACGGCTTCACGTGGGGCACGACGCGCACCGCGACCGTCAAGATCAGCGGAGAAGTAACGAGCATCATCCCGATCCAGGTAATCGGCGACATGGCCGACTCGACCATTCCGAGTGGCTGCGTAAACGGCGCGAACGAGAGCTCGGCGAGTGCGCTCGGCGCGAACGGCATTCTTGGACTTGGCGTCGCGCCCGTCGATTGCGGCGTGGCCTGCTCGGTCCAGGCCAACGTCTCGCAGTTCAGCAACTATTACGCATGCCCGAACGGCACGAACTGCACGCGTACGCTGGCCGAGACGACGAAGCAGGTCGCCAACCCGATTCCGAACTTCCCCGTCGATAACAACGGCGTGATCGTGCAGATGGCGCCGATTTCGTCGAACGGCGCAGCGACGGCGACAGGAACGGTCGTATTCGGCATCGGCACGCAGTCGAACAACGGCAACGCGGCCGGCACGACCTATACGACCGATGCATCCGGCGACCTCGTCGCCAGCACGTTCAACGGCTCGACGATCCGCACGTTCATGGATTCGGGCTCGAACGGCTATTTCTTCCCGGACAGCTCGCTGGCGCTGTGCGGCGGCAACCTGGCGTCGTTCTATTGCCCAGCCTCGACGCAGCAGCGCACCGTGACCCTGGTCGGCGCAAACGGTGCGACGGGGGCGCTGACGATCAACATCGCGAACGCCCAGACGCTGCTCAGCAACGCGAGCAACTACGCGTTCAACGATCTCGGGGGGCAGATCGGCTCGCTAAGCGCGTTCGACCTCGGCTTGCCGTTCTTCTTCGGACGTTATGTCTATTACGGGGTCGACAAGCGCGCGACGGGCGGCGCGGCGCCATTTGTCGCGTTCTGACGCCGTGGTGCTGGTCGCGTTTCTGGTTGAGTTTCGATGTCGGCGCGGGCGGCCCGCTTCCGGGCGGGCCGCCGCGCGTTGCGCCATGCCCGCGCGCGAACCCGGCGGCGCGCCCTTGCGCCGTCCATCGGTTGAAATACCCCGGTTTCCCCGCCCTTATCCGCCAATCGCCACTCGACGTCTGCAGGAATAATCGCTCTCACTGAAAAAGGGCATGGTGCCCGTCCAGCTGGAGAGCGCATTGGCAGAGGATAGCGACCTCGAAAAAACCGAATCAGCCACTCCCCGGCGCCTGGAAAAGGCGCGGGAGGAGGGGCAGGTTGCGCGTTCTCGGGAGCTGGCGACGTTCGCGCTCGTCGCGGCCGGGTTTCTCGGCGCGTGGGGCATGTCCGGCATGATCGGCGAGCACGTGCAGACGATGCTGCGCACGGCCTTCACGTTCAACCACGACACGGTCTTCGACACGAAGCGCGCGCTGACGAGTGCCGGCACCGTGGCGCGCGAGGGCGGCTTCGTGCTGTTGCCGCTGCTCGTGATGACGGGCCTCGCCGCGCTGCTCGCGCCGATGGCGCTCGGCGGCTGGCTGTTGTCGACCAAATCGCTGTCGCCGAATTTCGGGCGGCTGAACCCCATCGCGGGCATCGGCCGCATCTTTTCGATCAATGGCGTGATCCAGCTCGGCATGTCGCTGGCGAAGATCCTCGTCGTCGCCGTGATCGCCGCGACGGCGATCTGGCACCGGCGCGATGACATGCTCGCGCTCGGGACACAGCCGCTGCACGTCGCGCTGTCGAATGCCGGGCATCTGGTTGCCGTGTGCTGCGCGATGACGGTCGCGGGCATGTTCGTGATCGCCGCGCTCGACGTGCCGTATCAACTGTGGAGCTTTCACAAGAAGCTGCGCATGACGAAGGAAGAAGTGAAGCGCGAACACCGCGAAAGCGAAGGCGATCCGCACGTGAAGGCGCGCCTGCGTACGCAGCAACGTGCGATGGCGCGGCGCCGGATGATGGCGAACGTGCCGAAGGCGGATGTCGTCGTGACCAACCCGACGCACTTCGCGGTCGCGCTGCAATACACGGATGGCGAAATGGGTGCGCCGAAGGTGGTGGCCAAGGGCGTGAACCTGGTGGCCGCGCGCATCCGCGAACTGGCCGTCGAGAACAACGTGCCGCTGCTCGAAGCGCCGCCACTCGCGCGGGCGCTGTATCACAACGTCGAATTGAATCGCGAGATTCCGGGCGCGCTGTACGGCGCCGTCGCGGAAGTGCTCGCGTGGGTCTATCAACTGCGCCGCTTCAAGGAAGACGGCGGGGTCGCGCCTGTCGCACCGAAGGATCTCGAAGTTCCGGCGGAACTGGACAAGGGCGGCGTGCCGGATGACGACGCCGACCAGGAAGCTGCCGATTCGCTCGGCGGCGACAATCAAAGTAATGGAGCATCAGCATGAACGCGCGCGCGGGTTTCCTTTCACGACGGCCGGACGCGCTGAGCGGCACCAACTTGCGGGCACTGGCGGGCCCGCTGCTGATCTGCATGATCCTCGGCATGATGATTCTGCCGTTGCCGCCGTTCCTGCTGGATCTGCTGTTCACGTTCAACATCGCCCTGTCGATCATGGTGCTGCTCGTCAGCATGTACACCATGAAGCCGCTCGACTTCGCGGCCTTCCCGAGCGTGCTGCTGTTCTCGACGCTGCTGCGGCTGTCGCTGAACGTCGCGTCGACGCGTATCGTGCTGCTCGAAGGCCACACCGGCCC
The DNA here is from genome assembly GCF_046534875.1 of Paraburkholderia sp. SIMBA_054. NCBI lineage: Bacteria > Pseudomonadati > Pseudomonadota > Betaproteobacteria > Burkholderiales > Burkholderiaceae > Paraburkholderia > Paraburkholderia sp. SIMBA_054. The sequence goes on from NZ_JAWRXV010000100.1 coordinate 4,081, forward strand.
GGGCGCGGCGGGCGCGGTGATCGAGGCGTTCGGCCACTTCCTCGTGGGCGGCAACTTCGCGGTCGGTATCGTCGTGTTCGTGATCCTGATGGTGATCAACTTCATGGTGATCACGAAGGGCGCGGGGCGTATCGCGGAAGTGTCCGCGCGCTTCACGCTGGACGCGATGCCCGGCAAGCAGATGTCGATCGACGCCGACCTGAACGCCGGCATGATCAACGAAGACCAGGCCCGCAAGCGGCGTCTGGAAGTCGGGCAGGAAGCCGAGTTCTACGGCTCGATGGACGGCGCGAGCAAGTTCGTGCGCGGCGATGCGATTGCCGGTCTGCTGATCATGGTGATCAATATTCTCGGCGGGCTGATCGTCGGCGTCGTGCAGCACGGCATGGACTTCGCCGACGCGGGCAAAACCTACACGCTGCTGACCATCGGTGACGGCCTCGTCGCGCAGATTCCTTCGCTGGTGATTTCGACGGCGGCGGGCGTGATCGTGTCGCGCGTCGCGACCGACGAAGACATCGGCACGCAGTTGACGGGCCAGCTCTTCACGAATCCGCGCGTGCTGATGATCACGGGCTCGATCCTCGTGCTGATGGGTTTGATCCCCGGCATGCCGCACTTTGCGTTTCTGCTGCTGGGCGGCGGCGCGATCCAGCTCGCCCGCGTGATGAAGAAGCGCGCGACGCAGAGCAAGACATCGACGGCCCTCGCCGAAGTCGCGCCGCAGGCGCTCACGCCGACGGAAGGCTCGGAAGCCAGCTGGGACGACGTGACGATGATCGACGCGCTGGGGCTGGAAGTTGGCTATCGGCTGATTCCGCTTGTCGACAAGAACTCGGATGGCGAACTGCTCAAGCGCATCAAGAACATCCGCAAGAAGTTCGCGCAGGAAATTGGCTTCTTGCCGCCAGTCATACATATTCGCGACAACCTGGAGTTGCGGCCGAACGGCTACCGAATCGCGCTGAAGGGTGTGGAAGTGGGCGTCGGCGAGGCGTATCCGGGGCAGTGGCTCGCGATCAATCCTGGTCAGGTCACCGCGGCGCTGCCCGGCACCCCGACCACCGATCCTGCGTTCGGCCTGCCGGCGATCTGGATCGATACGAATTTGCGTGAGCAGGCGCAGGTGTACGGCTACACCGTGGTCGACTCGAGCACGGTGGTCGCGACTCACCTGAATCACCTCGTTGTCACGCACGCGGCGGAGCTGCTCGGTCGCCAGGAAGTGCAGGCGCTGATCGAGCGGATGCAGAAGGATGCTGCGCCGCTGGTTGATGATGTCGTGCCGAAGATGTTGCCTGTTGCTACGTTGCAGAAGGTGCTGCAGAACCTGCTCGAAGAGGGGGTGCCGATTCGCGATATGCGCACTATTCTCGAAGCGCTGTCGGAGCATGGGTCCAAGATTACCGATCCGCACGATCTGACAGCTGCTGTGCGGCTTTCGCTTGGGCGCGCGATTACGCAGCAGTGGTTCCCTGGCAATGGCGATATCCAGGTCATGGGGCTTGATGCGCATCTGGAGCGGCTTTTGACCCAGGCGCTTGCGACGGGGGCGAATCCGGGGCTTGAGCCGGGCCTCGCTAATACGCTTTTGATGGAAACGCAGAAGGCGATGACTCGGCAGCAGAATATGGGGCTCTCGCCGGTGATGCTTGTGCAGCATTCGCTGCGCGCGATGTTAGCGAGGTTTTTGCGGCGTAGCTTGCCGCAGTTGAAGGTGCTTTCTTATGCGGAAGTGCCGGATACGCGGCATGTGCGAGTGGTCAATGTGATTGGAACGTAAGGGGTTTTTGGTTTGTCTGCGACGCTGGGTGGTTTGCTCGTGTTTTCATTGGCATCCGCGTTTTGCCTCCGTGCTTCAAGCGTCGCCCCTGTGCGGGGCGGCACCTACTTTTCTTTGCCGCCGCAAAGAAAAGTAGGCAAAAGAAAGCGGCTAACACCGCCAGTTCTTGTTTCTGCCTGAGGGTCCCCAAAGGTTCTTACGCTTCACACGGCAACCACGTGACCCAAGTTCGTTGCCAGCGCTCTTGCGGTGCGCCTCACCCGCTTCACGCTCCCACACTACTGCACGCCGTGCCAGCTATTCCACGGCCGCCCAGGTGGCAAACTGTGTGTCGGCCGTAGTACCTCACACGCCTCACTTCGGACCGATAGCGCACGCGTTCCACCGTGTAAGAGCGCCAGGCTATACGCCGCGACAACCTACACACAGTTTGCCACCTAGGCGGCGCGTACCTTTCGCTGCCGCTTGCCGTTGTACAGGTGCCTGAAGCGGGTGATGCGATTGTTCAAAGCGTTGGCAACGCACGCAAACAAAGACGCCGCCGTATGAAGCGTAAGACCGGTTGGGGGCCCTCAGGCAGGAAGACGTGTTGGCGGTGTTAGCCGCTTTCTTTTGCCTACTTTTCTTTGCGGCGGCAAAGAAAAGTAGGTGCCGCCCCGCACAGGGGCGACGCTTGAAGCACGAAGGCATAGCGCGGATGCCAGCGAAAACGCCAAAGCAACCAAGCCGGCCGAGCCACGAAGGCAAACCGCGGACGCCAACGCTAAGCCCAAACACCAAACCGTGTGCGCAGCCAACACCCCGCCCGGGAGGCAAAAAAAACTCCATACCCAGGCGGGATGCCCGTGCCGCAAAGGCACACAACAAATCCCAACCGGGAACCGGCACAAAGTTCCATTGCCCGAATTGCCAGCGTTTCACCGTCTTTATTGCCCGATGGCCAATAGACGTCTCCCGCAATAATTCATCTCATCGGGAAACGGTATGTCGCCGGACCGGGCAGCTCATCGGAGAACAGCTTGAACATTCGCAAATTTGTCGGTGCAACGAGTCGCGACGCGCTGCGTCTCGTCCGCGAGGCATTGGGCTCCGATGCAGTCGTGCTGTCGAACCGCACCAACGATGATGGCAGTGTCGAAATCGTCGCAGTCACCGACCGCGATCTGAGCGCGATCACGCCGCGCAGCCAGGAAGGCGCCGCCAGCCAGGGCGCAGGCCCGAACGGGGCAGCCGCCGGCGCGAGCGTGCCGATGCTCCCCTCGATGCCCGTCAACAACCCGTATGCGAGCGGAATGCCCGACGTGTTCTCGTCGGTGTTCGGCGCAAGCCCCGAAGCAGGCACGGAACGCATGCCCGCCGCGAGCGAAGAGAAGGCCGAGCCGCAAACGGCCTCCGCCGACAACGCGGCAGTCGAAAGCCAGGCGAACCCCGCGCGCGCAACGGACGACGTGCGCGTCGACCTGCGCAGCGAAATGCCCGCCGCATCGGCGAAACCCGCAGCGGCAGCCATGCCGGACATGCTGGTCCGTCAGCGCACGATGGCCGAAACGAACCCCTGGCTGATCGATCACGCGCGCCGCATCGCGTCGAAGGACGTGGTCCACGCAGCCAATCCGACGATGACGCCCGCCGCCGCGATGGCGCGCGGCCTGGGTACGCCCGTCGATGCAGTCAACGAAGAAGCGAAGCCCGACTGGGCCCGCGAAGCCGCGCAACTCGCCGCGCGCCGCGCCGCGCAGAAGCACAACGTGATTCCGACGACCGCAGAGGGCGCAAGCGACATCAACACGGCCCGCGACCCGCGCAAGAACGCAGCCGCCCCCGATATGACGCCGAAGCAGGCCGCCGCGCTGACGGAATCGATCAAGTCGCGCCTTGAGCAGATGGTCAACGAGACCGTGATGCAGGAGCTCACTTCCATGCGCGGCATGATGGAAGAGCAGTTCGCGGGCCTCGTGTGGGCCGATCGCCAGCGCCGCAGCCCGACGCACGCGGCGTTGACGCGGCACCTGTTCGCTGCCGGCCTCTCGGCGCAGCTCGTGAAGATGGTGATCGACAACCTGCCCGAAGTCGAAGGAATGGACGAGGGCATGGAGTGGGTCAAGACGGTGCTCGAATCGAACGTGCCGGTGATGGAGAACGAAGACGCGCTGATGGAGCGCGGCGGCGTGTTCGCGCTGATGGGTCCGACGGGCGTCGGCAAGACCACGACCACGGCCAAGCTCGCCGCGCGCTGCGTGATGCGCTTCGGCGCCAGCAAGGTCGCGCTGCTCACCACCGACAGCTACCGGATCGGCGGCCACGAGCAACTGCGCATCTTCGGCAAGATTCTGGGCGTGTCGGTGCATGCCGTGAAGGACAGCGCCGACCTGCAACTCGCGCTCTCGGAACTGCGCAACAAACATATCGTGCTGATCGACACGATCGGCATGAGCCAGCGCGATCGTCTGGTTTCGGATCAGATCGCGATGCTGTGCCGCGCCGGTCAGCCCGTGCAACGCCTGCTGCTGCTGAACGCAACGAGCCACGGCGACACCCTGAATGAAGTCGTGCAGGCATATCAGAATGCGCCGGACCAGCAGCCGCTCGCCGGCTGCATCCTGACCAAGCTCGACGAAGCGACCAACCTGGGCAGCGTGCTCGATACGGTGATCCGCTACAAGCTGCCCGTGCACTACGTGTCGACGGGACAGAAGGTGCCGGAGAACCTGTACGTCGCGACCAAGAAATTCCTGATCAAGAGCGCCTTCTGCATTCCGCGCGAGAACTCGCCGTTCGTCCCACAGGACGAGGACGTGCCGGCGCTGCTGTCGGCCCTGTCGGCCCGTTCGACCGCCGATCTGCACGAGGTTCGCTTTGGATAAGTTCGTGCTGGACCAGGCTGAAGGACTGCGGCGTCTGCTTGCGCGCTCCGGCTCGCGGGTCATAGCGGTCGCAGGCGGCTCGCACGGCGTAGGCGTGACGACGACGGTGGTGAATCTCGCCGCCGCGCTCGCCGAGCAGGGCAAGGATGTGCTCGTCATCGACGAAAGTCTTGGCGAGCGTTCGGTGAGCGCGATGCTGGGCGGCGTGCGCGGCGCGGGCAATGTCGCCGCCGTGATGCGCGGCGAGATGACGCTCGACGAAGCGGCTGGACGGCATGCGCTGGGCTTCGCGGTGCTCAATGCGTCGCGCGGCAATCGCGAGAGCTGCACGCGCGAGCAGATGGGCGTGGTGCTGAGCGGACCGGCGGATGTCGTGCTGATCGACGCGCAGGTGGACCGCGAAGGCTCGCTGTCGGCGCTCGCGATGCAGTCGCACGATGTGATGGTGGTGACGCGCGTCGCGGCGCAGGCGATCACCGATGCGTATGCGTGCATGAAGCGCCTGCACTTCGCGCATGCGATCGCGCAGTTCCGCGTGCTGGTGAATCACGTGCAGAGCGTGGCCGACGCGCATACCGCGTTTGAGAACCTGGCAGGCGTGGCGGGGCGTTATCTCGCCGTGTCGCTTGAAGATGCCGGCTGCGTGGCAGTCGATCCTTTGATGGCGCGAGCCATGGAGTTGTCGCGTTGTGTCGTCGATGCATTCCCATCGGCACCTGCTGCGCGCGATTTCCGTCATATCGCAGCCGAACTGCAGTACTGGCCGATGCGGCCAGCGATTTCGTCACGGACGCATGGCGTGCCGCCGACGACCGTAACAGCGGCGCAATACGCCGATCAACCGTCAGCGCAGCACGCGTGAAGGCAAGGACAAGGGGAGCACGATGTACAACGCTCAAGGAAAAATTTCGCAAGCCGAGGTTCTGACGAAGTACGCACCGCTGGTGCGCCGTCTCGGTTTGCAGCTCGTGGCGAAGATGCCGGCGAGCGTCGATCTCGACGATCTGATTCAGGCGGGCATGATTGGTCTGCTGGATGCTGCGAGCCGCTACAAGGAAGACCAGGGCGCGCAGTTCGAGACATACGCGAGCCAGCGGATTCGCGGCGCGATGCTCGACGAGTTGCGCAGCAATGACTGGTTGCCGCGGAGCTTGCGGCGCACGTCGCGCGAGGTCGAGTCGGCCGTGCATCAGGTTGAGCAGTCGCTGGGGCGCTCGGCTAGCGAGACTGAGATTGCTGAGCATTTGAAGATGCCGCTCGATGAGTATCAGTCGATGTTGCAGGATCTGCACGGCAGTCAGTTGATCTATTACGAAGACTTTGATCGATCGGCCGATGATGAGCCGTTTCTTGATCGGTACTGCGTTGATCATTCTGATCCGCTGTCGGCGCTGCTGGATGATTCGCTGCGCGGGGCTTTGGTTGAGGCGATTGATCGGTTGCCCGAGCGGGAGAAGCTGTTGATGTCGCTCTATTACGAGCGTGGGTTGAATTTGCGCGAGATTGGGGCGGTGATGGAGGTTAGTGAGTCGCGGGTTTGCCAATTGCATTCGCAAGCTGTTGCACGGCTTAGGACTCGCTTGCGCGAGCAGGCATGGGCTTCGGCTGAAACTAGCTGATGCGCTTTTGATTTTGCTGTTGCTGTTGCTTTTGCCCTGCGGGCTGCTGGGATGGCTTTATTCTTCTTCGAGGGCCGATCTTTTTTAAGGTCGGCTTTTGCTTTTGGGGTTTTGGTTTGTCTGCGACGCTGGGGTGGTGTGCTTGCTTTTTCGCTGGCATCCGCGCTACGGTGTTTGCCGTTCACGCGTCGCCCCTGTGCGGGGCGGCACCTACTTTTCTTTGCCGCCGCAAAGAAAAGTAGGCAAAAGAAAGCGGCTAACACCGCTAATTCTTGTGTTTGCCTGAGGGCCCCCAACCGGTCCCACGCTTCACACGGCAACCACGTGACGCATGTTTGTTGCCAACGCTTTGAATTGACGCCTCACCCGCTTCACGCGTCCGCGTCGCGACACGCCGTGCCAGATATTCCGCCGCCGCCCAGGTGGCAAACTGTATGTAGGCCGTAGCACCTCGCACGCCTCACTTCGGACCGATAGCGCACGCGTTCCACCCTGTAAGAGCGCCAACCTATACGTCGCGACAACCTACACACAGTTTGCCACCTAGGCGGCACATACCGTTCGCTGCCGCTAGCTCTTGTTCGGGTGTTTGAAGTGGGTGAGGCGATCATTCGAAGCGTTGGCAACGAACGCGAACAGAAATGCTGCCGTGTGAAGCGTAGGACCGGTTGGGGGCCCTCAGGCAAGAAGAAATGTTGGCGGTGTTAGCCGCTTTCTTTTGCCTACTTTTCTTTGCGGCGGCAAAGAAAAGTAGGTGCCGCCCCGCACAGGGGCGACGCGTGAAGAAGGCTAACGCATCGCGGATGCCAGCGGAAGCCAAAGCAAACCACACCAGCTTCGCAGACACCCCAAAAACGAAAAAGCCGATACTCAAAAAGAGCACCGGCCAGGCAAAAAGCAAAAAAACAGGGAATCCAGAAGGGGAGAACCCCCTTCAAAAAAAATCACATCCCAAAGGCTGGAACCCGCCCATCGGGCCCATAAAGCGCGCCCCGCTCGGGCCCAACGGCAACATTAAGCGCGGCGAGAGCCCGCCGGTTGTACTCCATGCGAGTCCGAATCAAAGCACCGTTGGTGGTATTAAACCGCCGAGCCCGCTCAACAGCCTTCTGCAACAAAGCCCACTGCGTCGCAAGACGAGAATCAGCCGCCACAGCTAGCTCCATCCCCTTCCATCCACCAGGATAACCCAGCTGCGAAAGCTGCGAATCCCGCGCCTTCTCCAGCGTGGAGAGCCGCTCCACCAACTCCATCTTCTTTTCGACGATGGGCGGCAGCGTGTCGATGGGATGCACCGTGGTCAGCGCCTTCTCCTCAGCAGCGAGGACAGAAGCGAACAACTCCACAGCAGAATATTCGTCAATGACGGTGGCAAGCAGGGCGTCTTTCATCACAAAGCAACTCGCTAGGCACCGGCTCGCGCAGCACGCAAACCGGATTTGTCACAAATACCGCCCGGCACCCGCCGCACCGTCCATCGGTGCGTCCATCAGTTGCCGGACGACTGGCTCTTCTTCTGCAACAGGTCGCGCGCCGTCGCCAGCACGCCATCGGCGATCTTGCCGGAGTCGATCGTCAACGTGCCGTTTTTGATCGCCGACTTGATCGACTCGACATGCGCCGTGTCGATATCCGACGAACCGGCGCTCGCGAGGCTGTGCAAATGCGACGACAGCCCCGACAGATTCACATTGGCGTCGCCCGACGCGCCCGTGGCCGTCGACGTTGCCGTACCTGCGCCGCCCGTCGTGGCGGCGTCGCCTTGCTGCGTGCGCTGCAGCCCGTCTTTCAACGTCTGCAGGCCTGAATGGGTAGTGGAATCAACTTTCACGATTGGCTTCCTGAACGATTTGAATGAATTAACGGCATCCATCCATCGAACTTTAGGTCAACCGATCCGACACGTTTTTCAAGTTGTAACCGCTGGTAACACCCGTCAGAGCTGGATCACGACGGTTCCGCCGTCCTTCACGATGCCCTGGATGATCTGGCCATTCGCCGTCTTCACCCGCACCGGCTGGCCCGGCGACGCGTTGTTCATCGCGCTGCCCTCCGCCGAAATCGCAAAATTCGCACCCTGCGCGACCACTTTCACCGACTGCCCGATCGTCACCGAGTCCGCGCTCTTCAGCATGTCCCGGCGCAGCGGCAGCCCCGCCGACACACGCATCAGCGACACCGAGCCGACAGCCTGCGCCGGATCGGTGATCACGGCTTGCGGCAGCAGCGTCAGATCGCCGTCGCGCGCGATGAGATCGGCAGCGGACAGCAGCTCGCCCGGCGCAATCGAGCGCGAGGCGAGAAAGTAGGTCGCGTGAATCGACACCTTGGCCTGCAGATACAGCGTCCACGGACGCTCGCCCGAGCAGCGCACGCCGACCGTCGTGCGGCCCCAGACGCGCGCGCCCGTCGGCAGGAACGGCTCGAGCGTCGTGCATGCGGCGAGACCGCGCGGAAACACCGTCGCGACGCTGATGTCGACCTTGCCGGGCAATCCCGCCGACTGCTGTTGCAAATACGCGAGCGCGGCGCGGCGGATCGCTTCGCCGTCCTGCTGTCCAGCGGGCACGGGCGCCGCCGGTTGCGCGGCGGCCTGGGCCGGAGTCTGTGAGGCGGCGGGCGGCATAGCGGCCGCGCCGCGCAGCTGCGCCGCTGCGGCATTGCCGGCGGCCGGATTCACCGCAATCGGCTGAACACCCGCCGTCGGCCGCGCGACGGCCTGAGCCGGCGCGACCACGACCGGCATCACCTGACGCGATGCCGGTTGCAGGCTCACGCGCATCATGCCCGGCGCGCCCGCATTCATATTGGCGGGCGCAGCGGCAACACCTTGCTGCGCTGACGTCTCGCCCGCGCCCGCAATCACGATCGCGCCATCCGCATGCGCGGCTTGCGCGAAACGGTCCGCCTCGCTGCGCGGATTCGCGGCGAGCGTTGCGGGTGCAACCATCGGCGCCGGGACGCTCGCACGCGGTGCAGCGGCGGCCGCAGGCGTGTTGATCCGCTCGGCCAGTGCCTGAAGATCGGCGGGATTTTTCTCGCCGGGTCCCGCAATGACGATCGGTCCGTTGTTCTCTTGCGCATGCGCAATGGATGCGGCCGCGCAAGCGCTGACCAGCGCCATCGCCGACAGCGTCCGGGCAGCACGCGCGCTCTTACGGCGAGCTTCGCGTGAAGCGTTGACGGGCAAGGGCATGGTCTGACTCCTTCGTTGATGCATAGGTACGAATCGCATTCTAGAGATCGCGCCTGCGGTGCAAACGGTGAATAGAGGCGTCCTTCCCCGGCTATTCGTCCGATTAAGACTTGCGCACCGCCCGCACAATTCACCACATGCAAAAAGGCCATCCCGGCCAGCGCAGTCGAAACGCTGCTTCCCGAACAAGGTGGATCGGCGGTGCGAAACGGGAAGCCACGGACCGTTCCACGGAGAACCCAATGCTGGACAAACTCGATGCCGAATTTGCCTTTGGCCGCCAGGCGCTCGATGTGCGTGCCTATCGGCAGGAACTGCTGTCGTCGAATATCGCGAACTCCGATACGCCTGGCTACAAGGCGCGCGATGTCGACTTCGCTTCGTCGCTCGCGGGCGCGCTGAAGAAAAGCGGCGGCTCGACAGCGGGCGCCTCGAACAACGCGCCGCTCGCGATGACCAAGCCGGCGGGCGTGTCGCAAGGCATGTCGATGGCCGCGACGGAGCCGGGCCACATGACGGGCAAAGCGCGCCTCATCCCGACGGGCGGCCCGACCGACGACTTCGGCAGGGTTGCCTACCGCATTCCGTCGCAGCCTTCGCTCGACGGCAACACGGTCGATCTGGACGCCGAGCGCGTGCAGTTCGCCGACAACTCGCTGCACTTCGAGTCCGGCATGACGGTGCTGTCGCAGCAGATCAAGTCGATGCTGTCGGCGATCACGTCGAACGGCTAACGACATTACGCCGCCTTCCATACAGAGGGCAGCGCGCTGGACCAACGCTAAAAACTAACAACGCTACGGGATTAGACGCCGGTGTGCCGGCAAGAGAGGTCGAAAAGCCATGCCATCCCTGATGAACATTTTCAACGTCGCCGGTTCGGCGATGTCCGCGCAAGCACAACGCCTGAACGTGACGGCGTCGAACCTCGCGAACGCCGACAGTACGACGGGCCCCGACGGCCAGCCGTACAAGGCGAAGCAGGTCGTGTTCGCCGTCAACCCGATCGGCGGCGCGCGCACGGGCTCGGGCCAGCAGGTCGGCGGCGTGCAGGTGACGGGCGTCATCGACGACCCGACGCCGATGAAAACGTCCTACGACCCCGGCAACCCGGCCGCTGACGCAAACGGTTACGTCCAGATGCCGAACGTCGACCCGGTGCAGGAGATGGTCAACATGATTTCGGCTTCGCGCTCTTATCAGGCCAACGTCGAAACGCTCAACACCGCGAAACAGCTGATGCTGAAGACGCTCACGATCGGAACCTGAGGAGAGTTTCCTTGACTACGCAATCCACAATCGGCAACAACGGCGCGACTGTTTCGCAGACGTTACTCGACACGATGAACGGCACGGGCAGTGCGTCGTCGTCGAGCTCGTCGGCCAACCCGACGTCGGGCAGCGACCTGCAGAACACGTTCTTGCAGCTGCTCATCGCGCAGATGAAGAACCAGGACCCGACCAATCCGATGGACAGCTCGCAGATGACCTCGCAGCTGGCCCAGATCAATACGGTGACGGGTATCGCGCAGCTGAACACGTCGCTGACTTCGCTCGCCACGCAACTGACGACGAACCAGCAGACCCAGGCCGCGAGCCTGATCAGCGCGACGGTGCTCGCCCCGGGCGACGGCTTCGCTGTGGCATCGGGCAAGGCGACGGGCTTCGGCGTCACGCTCGCGAACGACGCGACGGACGTGCAGGTCACGGTCAAGAACTCAGCCGGCCAGATCGTCAACACGATCGACCTCGGCAAGCAGTCGGCAGGCACGATTCCTATCGGCTGGACGCCTGTGGACACGCAAGGCAACGCGCTCCCCGACGGCAACTACACGTTCACCGCAAGCGGTACGACGGCAAACGGCACGACCAGCCCGGCCACGCTGTCGGCGGCCACGGTGCAGGGCGTGATCAAGCAGCCGGACGGCACGCCGGGCCTCGTCCTCTCGAACGGCAAGACGGTCGGCCTGACGTCGATCGCCGCCATCATCTAAACGCATTCAGCATCAGCAGATACGGAGACCGTCATGGGTTACCAGCAAGGATTGAGCGGACTGGCAGGCGCATCGAGCGACCTCGACGTCATCGGCAACAACATCGCCAACGCGAACACCGTCGGCTTCAAGCAAGGTGCGGCGCAGTTCGCGGACATGTACGCGAACTCGGTCGCCACGGCCGTCAACAACCAGATCGGCATCGGCACGCGCATGTCGGAGGTCGAGCAGAACTTCTCGCAAGGCACGATCACGAACGACGACATCGCGCTGCACGTCGCCATCAACGGCAACGGCTTCTTCCAGATGTCGAATAACGGCTCGGTGACGTACTCGCGCAACGGCGTGTTCCAGCTCGACAAGAACGGCTTCATCGTCAACGCCGACGGCCTGAAGCTGATGGGCTACGCGGCGAACGCGAACGGTGTCGTCAACACGGCGGGCACGGTGCCGCTGCAGGTGCCGACGGCCAATATTCCGCCGACGGCCACCAAGGGCATCACGGCGGGCCTGAACCTGAACGCGCAGGACAAACTCGCGCTGGGCACGCCTACCGCGGCGTTCGCCGGGACCAACACGGGCACCCTGACGAACAACGGCGTGTCGATCACGGACGGCACGCAGGGCACGAACGCCAACACCTACACGGTCACCTTCACCAGCGCGACGGCGTACACGGTGACGGGCAGCGACGGCTCGAGCGTGTCGGGCACGTACTCCGCCAACTCGCCGATCAAGCTCGGCAACGGCGAAACGATCACGCTCGCCGGCACGCCGGCCACGGGCGACGCGGTAACGATCACGCCGACGCCGCTGGCGTTCGACCCGAACAACAGCGCGACGTACACCTACTCGACGTCGGTGCCCGTCTATGACTCGCTGGGCGGCAAACAGCAGGTCGACATGTACTTCGTGAAGACCGCAGCCGGTTCGTGGGACGTGTATGCAGGCAAGGACGGCAGCGTCCCGACCACCAAGGTCGGCACCGCAAAGTTCGACACGTCGGGCAACCTGGTCAGCACGCTCGACGCGTCGGGCAACCCGACCTCGACGCTGTTCGCGTTCAACTTCTCGATCCCGAACTCGGACGGTTCGGCGACGCCGCAAGGTCTGACGCTGAACATCGCTGGCACGACGCAGTTCGGCAGCAAGGACGGCGTCAACTCTCTGACGCAAGACGGTTTCGCAGCGGGTCAGTTGACGAGCTTCTCGGTCGGCGCCGACGGCACCATCACGGGCAACTACTCGAACAACCAGACGGCGGCGCTCGGCCAGGTCGCACTCGCGACGTTCGCGAACCAGAACGGCCTGATCAACCTCGGCAACAACGAATTTCAGGCAACGGCTGCTTCTGGCGTCGCAGTGATCGCAGCGCCCGGCTCGACGAACCACGGCGTGCTGCAAGGCGGCGCGACGGAAAACTCGAACGTCGACCTGACGAGCGAACTGGTGAACCTGATCACCGCGCAACGCGATTACCAGGCGAACGCGCAGACGATCAAGACCCAGCAGGCCGTCGACCAGACGCTGATCAACCTGTAATAGCTGACGCACCGACACCATCATGGACCGGCTCATATACACCGCGATGTCGGGCGCTTCCCAGGCGCTCGAACAGCAGGCCGTGGTCGCGAACAACCTCGCGAACACCTCGACCACGGGCTTCAAGGCCCAGCTCGCGACGTTCCGCGCCGTGCCGATGGCGTTCGGCGACGGCAGCACGATTCAGAACGACACCACGCGCACTTTCGTGCTGTCGTCGACGCCCAGCGCGGACTACACGCCGGGCCCGACCCAGCAGACGGGCAATCCGCTCGACGTCGCGATCCAGGGTCCGGGCTGGCTGTCGGTGCTGACGCCCGACGGCCAGGAAGCGTACACGCGCGCGGGCAACCTGCACGTCGATGCAAACGGCCAGCTCGTCACGGCCAGCAACATGCAGGTGGTGGGTGGCGGCGGTCCGATTGCTGTGCCGCCCGGCGCGGAAGTGACGATCGGCAACGACGGCACGATCTCGGCGCTGATGCCGGGCGATCCCGCCACGACGATTGCACTCGTCGATCAGCTGAAGCTGGTGAATCCCGCGCCCGGCAGCCTCACGCACGGCGACGATGGCCTCTATCACACGACTGACGGCAATCCCGCCGACGCCGATCCCGCCGTCAAGGTCGCGGCAGGCGCACTCGAAGGCAGCAACGTGAATCCGGTCGCGGCGATGGTCTCGATGATCACCAACGCCCGCCAGTTCCAGATGCAGACCAAGATGATCGAGTCCGCCGACCAGAACGAGCAGTCGGCCAACAAGTTGCTGAGCTTCAGCTAATCCCGACGCAGATTTAACGGAACGCACCACGCTGCGTTCAGGAGAAAGTAAGTGAACCGCTCACTCTATATCGCCGCCACGGGCATGAATGCGCAACAGGCGCAGATGGACACGATTTCGAACAACCTCGCGAACGTCAGCACGAACGGCTTCAAGGGCTCGCGCGCGGTGTTCGAAGACCTGCTGTATCAGACCATCCGCCAGCCGGGCGCGAACTCGACGCAGCAGACGGAACTGCCGTCGGGCATCCAGCTCGGCACGGGCGTGCAGCAGGTTGCGACCGAGCGTCTGTACACGCAGGGCAACCTGCAGCAGACGGGCAATTCGAAGGACGTCGCGATCAACGGCCAGGGCTTCTTCCAGGTGCAGATGCCGGACGGCACGACCGCGTACACGCGCGACGGCTCGTTCCAGACCAACGCACAGGGCCAGCTCGTCACGTCGAGCGGCTATCAGGTGCTGCCCGCGATCACGATTCCGCAGAACGCCACGTCGCTCACGATCGGCAGCGACGGCGTGGTGTCGGTGACGACGGCAGGCTCGACGGCGACGACGCAGATCGGCTCGTTGCAGGTCGCCACGTTCATCAACCCGACTGGTCTCGATGCGAAGGGCGAAAACCTGTTCCAGGAAACGACCTCGTCGGGCACGCCGAACGTCGCGACGCCGGGTCTGAACGGCGCCGGCACGCTGAATCAGGGCTATGTCGAAGCATCGAACGTCAACGTCGTACAGGAACTGGTGAACATGATCCAGACCCAGCGCGCGTACGAAATCAACAGCAAGGCCGTGACGACTTCCGACCAGATGCTGCAGACGCTCAGCCAGATGCCGGTTTAAGCGGGCTGACAGTAAGGCTGAAAGTCGGAAACACTTAGGCGGTAACCAAGATGTCGCATTTCATTCGAACCCAGATTCCTCTGCGCAGCGCGCGGGCAGTGTCGATGCTCGCTGGCGCTGGCGTGCTCGCAGCCGCGCTCGGCGGCTGTGCGCTCGTGCCGAGGGAGCCGATTACCCAGCAACCGATGACGGCCGTGCCGCCGCCACCGCCGTCGCTGCAGACGCCCGGCTCGATCTACAACCCGGGTTACGCTGGCCGGCCGCTGTTCGAAGACCAGCGTCCGCGCAATGTCGGCGACATCCTGACCATCGTCATCTCCGAAAACATCAACGCGACAAAGTCGTCGGGTGCGAACACGAACCGCGCCGGCCAGACCGCATTCGGCGTGCCGACGGCGGGCTTCCTTGGTGGTCTGTTCGGCAAGGTGAACCTCGACGCGACGGGTTCCAACACGTTCAAGGCGACGGGCGGTGCCAATGCGTCGAACACGTTCAGCGGCGTGATCACCGTCACGGTGATCGGCGTGCAGCCGAACGGCAATCTGCTCGTGAGTGGCGAGAAGCAGATGCTGATCAACCAGGGCAATGAGTTCGTGCGTTTCTCGGGTGTCGTCAATCCGAACACGATCAGCAGCCTGAACGCGGTTTACTCGACCCAGGTCGCGGACGCAAAGATTGAATACTCGGCCAAGGGCTATATCAACGAATCCCAGGACATGAGCTGGCTGCAACGCTTCTTCCTCAACGTCGCGCCGTTCTGATCATGCGTACCTTCTCTTTCCTCCGCCTGACGTCCGTTTCCGGTTTCGCGGCACGCGCTTTCGCAGTAGTCGCGCTCGCGTGCGCCGCGCTGCCCGTCACGACGGACGTCGCCCATGCGGAACGCCTGAAGGACCTCGTGCAGATCCAGGGCGTGCGCGACAACCCGCTGATCGGCTATGGCCTCGTCGTCGGTCTCGACGGCACGGGCGACCAGACCACGCAGACGCCGTTCACGACACAGACGCTCGCGAACATGCTCGCGAACCTCGGCATCTCGATCAATAACCAACAGGCGGGTTCGAGTTCCAGCAACAATTCGCTGTCCAGCATGCAGTTGAAGAACGTCGCCGCCGTAATGGTGACGGCGTCGCTGCCAGCGTTCGCGCGGCCCGGCGAAGCGATCGACGTAACCGTGTCGTCGCTCGGCAATGCGAAGAGCCTGCGCGGCGGCACGCTGCTGCTCACGCCGCTCAAGGGCGCGGACGGCCAGGTGTATGCACTCTCGCAGGGCAACATGGCCGTCGGCGGCGCGGGGGCGAGCGCGAACGGCAGCAAGGTGCAGGTCAATCAGCTTGCGGCGGGCCGCATCACGGGCGGCGCAATCGTCGAACGCGCGGTGCCGACCACGATTTCGCAGGCGGGCACGATGCAGCTCGACCTGAACGACATGGACTACGACACGACGCAGCGCATCACGTCCGCGATCAACAACGCGTTCGGCTTCGGCACGGCTGTCGCGCTCGACGGCCGCACGATCCAGCTGCGCGCGCCGACCGATCCGGCGCAGCAGGTGCAGTTCATGGCGCAGTTGCAAAACCTCGACGTGAAGCCCGGGCAGGCCGCCGCGAAGGTGATTCTGAACGCGCGCACCGGCTCGATCGTGATGAACCAGATGGTGACGCTGCAGACTTGCGCCGTCGCGCACGGCAATCTGTCCGTTGTCGTCAACACGCAACCGGTGGTGAGCCAGCCGGGCGCGTTCTCGAATGGTCAGACGGTCGTCGCGCAGCAGTCGCAGATCGCGCTGAAGCAGGACAACGGCGCGCTCAAGATGGTGAACGCGGGCGCGAATCTCGCGGACGTCGTGAAGGCGCTCAACGCGCTCGGCGCAACGCCCGCGGATCTGATGTCGATTCTCCAGGCCATGAAGGCAGCGGGTGCGCTGCGAGCCGATCTCGAGATCATCTAAGGAACAACAAGAATGAACTCCGACACGACGCGCAACGCCGCGAATGACCTGACCAATCGCTTCGCCCTCGACACGCAGGGCTTTGACGCGATGCGCGCGCAGGCTGCAGCGAATCCGCGTGAAGCGATGAAGTCGGCGGCCAAGCAGTTCGACGCCGTTTTCACGCAGATGATGCTGAAGAGCATGCGCGACGCGACGCCGTCCGACGGTCCGTTCGATTCGCACGACACGGCGACCTTCACGTCGATGATGGACCAGCAGCTTGCGCAACAGATGTCGTCGAAGGGCATTGGTGTTGCCGACGCGATGCTCAAGCAGTTGATGCGCAATTCCGGCGTGTCCGCCGACGATACGAACGCGGGTAACAACGTCGCGTTGAATGCGCTGGCGAAGGCGTACGCGAACCCGGCGAACAACGGCGCGCTGAAGATGGGTCGCGGCTACTCGGCGAACAGCGCGTTGACGCCGGCCGTGCGCGGCGACGGCTCGTCGGACAAGGTGGATGCATTTGTCGACAAGCTGGCCGCGCCGGCGCAGGCCGCGAGTGCCGCGACGGGCATTCCGGCGCGCTTCATCATCGGCCAGGCCGCGCTCGAATCGGGCTGGGGCAAGCGCGAGATCCGCAAGTCGGACGGCTCGACGAGTCACAACATCTTCGGCATCAAGGCCTCGGACGACTGGAACGGCAAGACCGTCGCGACGGTCACGACCGAATACATCAACGGCCGCCCGCAGCGCGTGGTCGAGAAGTTCCGTGCGTACGATTCGTACGAGGAAGCGATGACCGACTACGCGAGCTTCCTGAAGTCGAACCCGCGTTATGCGCAGGTAATCAATTCGTCGCGCGACGTGAACGGCTTCGCGCAGGGCATGCAGCGCGCCGGTTACGCGACCGATCCGCACTACGCGAAGAAGCTGATTTCGATCATGCAGAAGATGGTGTGACGCGCTTGAGCGCGGCGCTTGCCGCCGCGTTCGTTCTGGTCACTCATCGTCGTTACGCAATACTTCAACGGCATCATGCTGGCGACGGAGCCATGTCGCACCATCAGATGGATGGAGCCGCCGCCTCGGTGGTTGGCTCGAGCCGCATGGCTTCCCGTTTTTGTCTTATGTCACTTTCGGACCGCGAGCAGAATTCGCGTATCCTGTCTTCGTTGCGGTGTCAAACGTTTGCGGAAAATTTTTCGTAAAACCGGTCTAAACTTTGGGCTGACGCTGCCGCTAAACAGTCAGACCCGATACCGGAATGGTGCGGAGAATTCCGGACCCACGCGTGTTTCGCGAAGTATGCAGGCCGTGCCGAGCCCCGGCTGGCGGTGCTTTCGCGACGTGCCCGCAAGAACGAAGAGAAATTGGCAAGGCCATGAATACCACCCAGTCGAATGGTGACAACCGCGAGATGGAAGGCGTCGACTTCGGCCGCCGCAATCCGCTTGAGATCGGTGTGCAACTGCGCAATCTGCTCAATCGCGGCGATTTTCTGACCGTGCAGTACAAAGGCGGCCAGCTCGTGACGAAGATCCTCGAAGTGGACGTGCGAGAGCGCACCTTCACGTTTGACTGGGGCGCGCTTGCCGAGCAGAACCGCGGGCTGCTGACTTCGCCCGAGGGCCATTTTCATGCGACGCCGGACGGTGTGCGCGTGCACTTCGTCACGAAGACGCCGCGCGAAACGACGTTCGAAGGGCGGCCTTCATTCGAGGCCGATTTTCCTGAGGTTTTGTATTACTTGCAGCGGCGTGAGTATTTCCGCGTCGATGCGCCGTTGCTTGATCCTTATATTTGCCGTGGGCGCTTGCCGGATGGGGAAGGGTTCCGGTTCGAGGTGCAGGATCTTTCGCTTGGCGGCATGGCAATGCGGACGAGTGATGAGCGCGTGTCGACGCTCGAGCATGGGGTTCAGTTGCTGGATACGGAAGTGATACTTGGGTCGCTCGGGACGTTGCAGCTCGATCTTGAGTTGATGTCGAATCGGGCTGTGGATCTGCCGAATGGCACGCAGCGTTACACGCTTGGGTTTCGGTTTTTGTCCCTGCCCGGGAATGCTGAGAATACCCTTCAGCGGTTGATTACTCAGCTTGAGATGAAGAGGCGGTCGTTGGCGCGGACTTAACGGTTTTGGTTTGGTTTGGTTGTCTGCGACGCTGGGTTGTGTGCTCGCCTTTGCGCTGGCATCCGCGAGTTGTTATCTAGCTTCACGCGTCGCCCCTGTGCGGGGCGGCACCTACTTTTCTTTGCCGCCGCGTAACTATTCAGCGCTTGTAAACTGCTACCAGGCTATGCATAGTGAGGGACATGAC
>NZ_JAWRXV010000647.1:0-278 GCF_046534875.1 Paraburkholderia sp. SIMBA_054
GCGTTGACACGGCCCGCGGCCACGTTCGTCACGGTGCGCTCGTGACCGAGGCTGCCGACACTCACAGTGCTCGTGGGCGAAGTGCCGGCATACGCATATGCAGTGCCGTTGATGGTGTCGCCAGTGGTCGCCACGGCCACGTCGGTCGTCGAGCCGCTGCCGAGCGCCACGTCGTTTGCATTGTTCGCCGTCGCGCCCTGGCCCATAGCGGTGCTGCCCGCGCCGGCAGCGACGGTTCCCACGCCTGCCGCCAACGCGTTGACGCCCGTGGCACCGTC
>NZ_JAWRXV010000648.1:0-278 GCF_046534875.1 Paraburkholderia sp. SIMBA_054
GCGGCGGACTCTTTGCCGTTTTTCCGCTCGCCTATTCGATCATTCTGCCCGCGCTCTATCCACCGATCATTGCAATGCTGCTCGCACTCGTCTTTCGCGGCGTGGCTTTCGAATTCCGTTTTCGCGCAACAGGCTCGGGGCGCATGTGGTGGGACGTCGCCTTCTTTTCCGGCTCCGTCATGGCTGCTTTATGCCAGGGCCTCGTGCTCGGCGGATTGCTTCAGGGCATCCACGTCGAAGGCGTTTCGTATTCCGGCGGCTGGTGGGACTGGCTCACG
>NZ_JAWRXV010000649.1:0-278 GCF_046534875.1 Paraburkholderia sp. SIMBA_054
CGTAGATCATGCCGCTGTCCCACAGTGAGTGCAGGTTGGTGCCCTTGCCGTTGAACTGCAGCTGGAAATCATTGCCGCCCTTGTCGGCGGCATAGCCGGCGTGCATCGGCTGGTGGATGTCGCCGACGAAGTGGACGACGAACTTCAGTGCCTGGCGGCGGGTTTCGAGCGTCTGGCTGTGATCGGCGAGCAGGGCGGTCTGGACCTTGAGCGCGACGATCACGCAGTCGCCGCCGGGGCAGTCGCGCGGCGGCTCGTAGCCGCAGCCGTTCTCGCCG
>NZ_JAWRXV010000650.1:0-278 GCF_046534875.1 Paraburkholderia sp. SIMBA_054
TGTATTCCCTCGTGCGCTTCCCGAACATCGCCCACGTGCAATATGCGATGCTCGGCGCGTTCATCACGCTCGGCTGTCAGCGCGCCGGCATGCCGTTCGCGGTGGCGCTAGGCGTATCGTGTCTGGTGCTCGGCACGTTCGCGGTGCTGTTGAACCAGTTCGTCTTCGCCCGCTTGTTGCAGCGGGGCAGCGCCAACGCAATGATCGGCTCGCTCGCGGTGTCGATGATCATCGTGGCGGTCGTGCTGGCCTGTGCCGGTTCCAGCCCCCTGCACTAT
>NZ_JAWRXV010000651.1:0-278 GCF_046534875.1 Paraburkholderia sp. SIMBA_054
GTGACACGATCTTCGCACTTTCCACAGGCAAGGCAAAAGACGTGGAAGCCGATGTAACTGCGATTGGAGCAATTGCAGCGACTGTTATGGCAGAAGCCGTGGCACGTGCAGTTGTCAATGCAGACAGCCTTAAGGATTTGAATTTGCCAGCATATAAGGATTATGCCCCGCAGTAAGGTGGTTACCTGTCAACAATACTGTGCACTTCGGCGGCCCGTCAGATGCACAAAAGGCAGTCTGGACAGGCTGTAGAAGCGTGTTCTTTACAGAAGCGAATC
>NZ_JAWRXV010000652.1:0-278 GCF_046534875.1 Paraburkholderia sp. SIMBA_054
TTTGGAAGCGGCGTCTCGCCGCTGGTGGCCCCATCCTGTCCGGCCGCCCGTGAACACCGGGCCAACCGCGGCGGCCGGCTGCGACTCAGCGGAAATCCTGGTGGCAGGCCTTGCAACCCTCGCCGATGCGCGCGTTGACCGTGGCCAGGGCGGCGCAATCGGCCGGCGGCGAGGCCAGCGCCTGGTCCAGCCCGGCGCGCAGCTCGCGCGCGTGGGTGGCGAAGCGGCGATCGTCGCGCAGGCTGGGGAAGGCCGCTTCCAGGTCGTTGGACAGGGCG
>NZ_JAWRXV010000101.1:0-21817 GCF_046534875.1 Paraburkholderia sp. SIMBA_054
ACCATCGATGCGGAGCTGGAAATTCTGCTCAACGGATATGGTTCGAAATTCCAAGTTAATTTTTCGTGAACACTTAAGCGGCATCGAAGGGGGCGTTTGTTTCGGAAAACGCCTTCTTCAGCAACATTGTTTCGATAAACGCGTAGCTAAAGGTGAAGGCGATGAAGACGAAGGGTCGGTTGCTGGCTGGTGTGGGTGTGGCATGTGCGCTGTTCGCAGGCGTGGCTCAGGCGAGCGTGACGATTGGCGGCACACGGGTCGTGTATCCGCTGGATCAGCGCGAAGTGACCGTCAAGCTGAACAACGACAGCCGCGCGCCTTCGCTGGTGCAGGTATGGATGGACGACGGCAACGTCGACACGAAGCCGGGCGACAGCAAGGCGCCGTTCGTCATCACGCCGCCCATCTTCCGCATGGACGCGGGCAAGTCGCAGACGCTGCGCGTCATGTACAGCGGCGACGCGCTGCCGCAGGATCGCGAGTCGGTGTATTGGCTCAACGTGCTGGACGTGCCGCCCAAAGCCGATGCGAAGCCCGACGCGAACACGCTGCAGTTCGCCTATCGCACGCGGATCAAGGTCTTCGTGCGTCCGCCGAAGCTGCAGGGCACACCGGACGAGGCGCCGCGCCAACTCGACTGGAAGGTCGTGCCGGCCCCGGAAGGCAAGGGTCAGGCGCTCGCCGTGTCGAATCCGACTGCGTATCACGTGTCGTTCAGCGAGATCAGGGTGTCGTCCAATGGCGCCACTTACAAAAACGACCGCGGCGGCATGGTCGCGCCGCGCGGCAAGGAGATCATCGCCGTGCCGCAGATGAACGGCGTGAAGTCCGGCAAGGTTCACTACGTCGCGATCAACGACTTCGGCGGTGCGATCGAAGGCGACGCGGACATCGCTCCTTAACACGTCTCGCCTTCACTTTGAGGCGCTCGGTCCGCCGGCCGCCTTTCCCTCTCTGAAATCTCAAAAATGCAGTCGCGTGATGCCATCTGGCACGCGCTGAGCCTTTGCGCGCGCGGGTCTTGGGCATCTCAAAATTAGGAATCGTCTGAGGTACTCCTATCTCGTAAATCCATAACATCGATTCATGCCTGATCGACAGGCCAATCGAAGTTATCGGATCATGAAACCCTCACTCCAACGCAAATCGCAACGCCCGGCTAGTGCAACAGCCGGTTCGTTCATGCTGAATCCCGTCACGGCCGTCGTGCTGTCGGTGTTCACGATGGCGGGCTTCATGAGCGCAGGCGCCGCGTGTGCGGCCGAAGCGGTCGAATTCGATACGACTTTCCTGCAGATCGATTCGCAACGGGTCGATGTCGCGCGCCTTGGCCGCGGCAACATCGTGTCGCCCGGTGCCTATACGGTCGATATCTCGATCAACGACAACCATGTCGCGCGCGAGAGCGTGCGCTTCACCGCCGTGCATGAAGGCGAGAACGCGCGCGCCTGTCTCACGCGCAAGATGCTCGAAGCGTACGGCGTCGACTTCACGAAGCTGACGAACGCAGCGGATCAGGGTGCAGACGCATGCGTCGATGTCAGCGCGAGCGTGCCGGACGCAACGGTCGAATTCGACTTCAACGAGCAGAAGCTGAACATCACGACCCCGCAGAAGTACATGCGCAATCTGGCGCGCGGCTACGTCGCGCCGGAACTCTGGGACAACGGCGTCGACGCGGGCTTTCTCAGCTACAACGCGAACGCCTACCGGACGGCGAGCGGCGGCACGCAAGCGTCACAGGAGTATCTGGGTCTGAACGCCGGCGTGAACATCGGCGCGTGGCACTTCCGGCATCAGTCGTCGGTGACGGCGGGCACGGGCCAGTCGATCCAGCTCGACAACATCGCCACCTACGTTCAGCACGACGTCACGAAACTGCGCTCGCAGGTCACGCTTGGCGACGCCCAAACGATGGGCGACGTGTTCGACAGCATCGGGTTTCGCGGCGCGCAGATCGCAACCGACGACCGCATGCTGCCCGAATCGCTGCGCGGGTATGCGCCCGTCGTGCGCGGCACGGCCGATTCGAACGCGCGCGTGACGGTCCGTCAGAATGGCCAGGTTATCTATGAAACGAACGTGTCGCCGGGACCGTTCGAAATCAGCGATCTCTACGCGACCGGCTACGGCGGCAACCTCGACATCACGGTGACGGAAGCCGATGGCCGCACGAAGCACTTCTCCGTGCCTTACGCGGCCGTTGCGCAGTCGCTGCGCCCTGGCACGACGCGCTTCGCCTTCACGGCCGGTCAACTGCGCGACGAATCGTTGCAGACGAAACCCGGCTTCACGCAGTTCACGGTGCAGCGCGGGTTGACGAATCTCGTCACGCTCTATGGCGGCGGCATTGCATCGAACGGCTATGTTGCGGCTAATCTCGGCGCGGCATTCAATACAAAATACGGCGCACTCGCGAGCGACCTCACGACGGCGCGTACGCAACTGCCTGGCGTCGGTGCGCAGCAAGGTCAGAGCCTGCATATCGGCTACAGCAAGTTCATCGATGCAACCAATACCAACATCGCGCTTGGCGCGTACCGGTACTCGGACAGCGGCTATCTCGGCCTCGCCGACGCCGCCCGGCTGCGCGACGCCGCGCTGCATGGCAGCGACGTCAACGCAGCCGACCGCGAACGCGGCCGTCTGCAACTGACCGTCAACCAGACGCTTAAGGATCGCGGCGCGGTGTTCGCCAACGTTTCGTCGCAGCACTACTGGAACCGGCCGGGACGCGACATGTTTTATCAGTTGGGCTACTCGAACGGCTTCAAATACGGGACCTATAGTGTTACGGCAGGCCGCACGCGCAGCGCGGACGGCACGCTGTCGAACGAAGTGATGCTGAGCACGTCGATTCCGCTCGGCCATACGCAACACTCGCCGATGCTGTCGACCAACCTCAATGCGGGCAAGGGCGCATCGAGCATGCAGACCAGCCTGGGCGGTGCCGCGGGCGAGCGCAATCAGTATTCTTATAACGTGTACGACACGGTCGGGCAGGCAGCGTCGGGCGGCGTCAACGCGAGCGCCGGCGCGAGCGGCACCTGGCGTGCGCCGGTTGCACAGGTGACGGCATCAGCCAGCGGCGGCGCGCATTCGGCGCAGGTCTCGGCGGGCGTGAGCGGCTCGGTCGTCGCGCATCCGGGCGGCGTGACGTTCTCGCAGACGGTTGGCGATACGTTCGGCATCGTCGAGGCGAAGGGCGCGGAAGGCGCAACGGTGTCGAGCGCGTCGGGTGTGAAGGTGGATTCGCACGGCTACGCGGTCGTGCCGTTTCTCGCGGCGTACGGGATGAACACGGTGGATATCGACCCGAAGGGTTCGTCGAGCGATGTGGAGTTCGTGTCGACGTCGGAGCGTGCGGTGCCGCGTCTCGGCTCGGTTGTGATGCTGAAGTACAAGACGGTGACGGGGCGTGCAGCGTTGATTCGCGCGCCGCAGATGGGCGGTGCACCGTTGCCGTTCGGCGCGGATGTGCTGGATGCGAACGGTAATCACGTTGGCGTGGTTGCTCAGGACAGCCGGATCTTTGCGCGCGGTATCGAGGATAAGGGGACGCTGGTGGTCAAGTGGGGCGACGCAGCGACGGAACAATGTCGAATTGCATATACGCTGCCAACGCAAACGAAGAATTCGGGAGTCGTCTACATCTCGACACAAGGGACGTGTGTGAGCGATACAAATCAGCTGCGAGCGGAAGCTGCACGTGATCTCGCGAAGTCGCTGGAGCTGGTGAATTAAGCGCCCGCCACGGAAGAGCAATCTGAGACGTCAACTTTCCAAGCTTACTTTTCAGAACAAAGAACAACCATGAGCAAGTTAGTCAGTATTTCGAGCATAGACGGCTGGTTCGATACGCTTGTGCGTATCCGCAATTTCACGACCCTACGCGACCTTCTAATGCCCGTCGTGTGCGTGCTTGCCCTATGCGGCGTTGGCACGGCAAACGCCGCCTGCTCGTTCCTGGACGGAAGCTTTGCGGCCGCGAACGTCAACTTCGGCAGCATAAACGTGCCAAAAAATGTTGCAGTAGGCTCAGTCATTGCGAGCAAGCAGGCTTCGTATGACAGCATCGGCGTGCATCAGGCGTTTTCATGCGGCAACGGCGTGCCCAGCATAAGTACTTTTGCGATGTCCGGTGCAGGCACTTCAGGCACCTACGCGACCAACATCCCGGGCATCGGCTTGCGTGTCTACATCTGGTCAAATACGGGCGGCTACTACAATATGCCGGCTTCGCCTGCTTTGACGCCTGTTAGCTGGAACTTCACCGTCTCCGGAGGGGCCATGGGAACGGGTTATCTCCAGACGCGTGTCGATCTGGTGTCGACCGGTCCAATCGATCTCAGCGGTTCGAATGCGCTGTCCTACCAGGTCGGCTCGTGGCTTGTCGTCAAAGCGTCGGATGGATCGAGCCAGATCACGGGGTCGAGTCTTTCGGTGACAGCGGTCGTTACCGCGCTTAGCTGTAGCGTGACCACGCCGGACGTGGCCGTGACACTACCCAAGGCATTTGTGACGAACCTTCCTGCTATTGGAGCGACGACGGGCGCCACCGTGTTCGCCTTGAACGTCAATTGTCCTCGCGGCGTTAATGTGAATGTGACCTTCACGGACGCTTCCAATGTGTCCAATCGCTCGACCATCCTGGGGCTCGCGCCAGGCTCGTCTGCTAGCGGGGTTGGTTTGCAGATTCTTGGCGGCTCGACGCCAATTGCGTTCGGACCCGATTCGGCAAGCGCAGGCAATATCAACCAGTGGTTCGCGGGCGTGGCCGCAGGCGGTCAAATGCAGATTCCCCTCACTGCGCAATACGTTCGCACTCCGGGGACACTGATTCCAGGCAGCGTGAAAGGAACGATTACTTTTACAATGTCTTATCAATAGAGGCTGGCGATGGCGGCCGTCGGCGGCCGTCGGCGGCCGTCGGCGGCCTCGCGGGTGCTGCATTTTCATTCGACGGCGCGCGCGACGTGTATCATTCGTCCCGGCGCTGCCCCAAGCCGGCATCCCTGCACGATTTACCGCCACGCGCGACCTGCGTCGCCGGACGGCCCGGATCCGCCGCGCGAGCCGCGTTCACACCCGCCCGATTCCCACACCTGACGCGCCTCGCCGCCGGGCGGAGCGGAACGGAAGCCGCCGCTCAGAGTGCACGAACCCTATTTGCCGCCTCACACGATGTCAGTCTCCGAACTCAAACGCCGCCGCACGTTCGCGGTCATTTCCCACCCGGACGCGGGTAAAACCACGCTCACGGAAAAGCTGCTGCTGTTCTCGGGCGCGATCCAGATCGCGGGCACCGTGAAGGGCCGCAAGAGCAACCGCTACGCGACGTCCGACTGGATGGAAATCGAAAAGCAGCGCGGCATTTCCGTCGCCAGTTCGGTGATGCAGTTCGAGTACGGCGACTGCGTGATCAACCTGCTCGACACGCCGGGCCACGAGGACTTCTCGGAAGACACGTACCGCGTGCTGACGGCCGTCGATGCCGCCGTGATGGTGATCGACGGCGCGAACGGCGTCGAAGCGCAGACGCTGAAGCTGCTCGAAGTGTGCCGCAGCCGCAAGACGCCGATCGTCACGTTCATCAACAAGCTCGACCGCGAAGTGCGCGAGCCGCTCGATCTGCTCGACGAAATCGAACAGCATCTGGGCGTGTCGGCCGTGCCGTTCACCTGGCCGATCGGCATGGGCAAGGACTTCCAGGGCGTCTACGACATCCAGAACGATCAGGTGCGCGTGTTCCGAGCGGGTCAGGACACGCTTGGCGGCGAAGTCGAAACGCTGCGCGCGCCGGGCGACGAGGAAGGCGAGCGCCGCTTCGGCCACGCGTGGGTGCGTGCGAAAGAAGAGATTGACCTGATCACGGGCGCGACGCCCTCGTTCGATCGCGACGAGTTCCTCGCGGGCCAGCAGTCGCCTGTGCTGTTCGGCTCGGCGATCAACAACTTCGGCGTGAAGGAAATTCTCGACGCGCTTGTCGATCTCGCGCCGCCGCCGTCCGCGCGACTGACCGTGCAGCGCCCGGTGCTGCCGGAAGAGCCGAAATTCACGGGCGTCGTGTTCAAGGTGCAGGCGAACATGGATCTCGCGCACCGCGACCGCGTCGCGTTCATTCGCGTGTGTTCGGGGCGCTTCGAACGCGGCATGGCGCTGAAGGTTACGCGCAACAACAAGACGTTCCGCGCGAACAACGTCGTCACGTTCCTGTCGCAGCGCCGCGAGACGGTCAGCGAAGCGTACGCGGGCGACATCATCGGTATCCCGAATCACGGCACGCTGAGTCTCGGCGATACGCTGACGGAAGGCGAACTGTTGCAATTCGTCGGCTTGCCGTTCTTCGCGCCGGAAATCTTCCAGACCGTCGAAGTGGTCGATCCGATGCGTTCCAAGCAGCTCGGCGAAGCACTGAAGCAGCTCGGCGAAGAGGGCGCGATCCAGGTGTTCAAGCCGGTCATGGGCGGGTTGACGATTCTGGGCGCGGTCGGACAGCTGCAGTTCGAAGTGGTGTCGCACCGTCTGTCGACGGAATACAAGGTCGATGTGCGGATGGCGCCGGCGCGCTACCGGATGTCGCGCTGGGTGACCTGCGACGATGCCGCCGAGCTGCGCCGCTTCTGCGATTCCTACGCGCAGCGTATTGCCTACGATGCCGCCGATGCGCCGACCTATCTCGCGTCGCACGTCTCGGAGATCGAAGTCGCGCAAAAGGCGTGGCCGAAGATCGTGTTCAACGAACTGCGCGAACATTCGGGCGCGCCGTTCAGGAAGGCGATGTAACAGGCTGCACTACCGCGCCGCGAAAAGATAAAGGCCGTGTTCCAACGAACACGGCCTTTTGCTTTGAGGCCATCGGCGAATTGCAGGTCTTTATGACATCGCCAGTACCTGCTCCCGCATCCAGCTCGCGAACGCCTGCACATGTTCGAGCGTCGCATGCCGCTCGGCGATATCGAGCCAGTAGCCATAAGGGCCGCTAACCTCGATATCCGACATCGGCGCGAGGCTGCCTTCGCCCAGTTCCTCGATGATCATGTTGCGATCGACGATCGCGAGGCCCACGCCTTTGCGCGCCGCGTGGATGGCCTGTTCGAGCGTGGAGAACTCGATGCCGTTGTCGGCGTAATGCGCAGGCAGGCCGGCCTTGTCGAGCCAGTCGGGCCAGAGGTTCAGGCGCGCGTCGTTGTGCAGCACGTGCAGCGCGGGCAGCGTTTCCAGCAGCTTGTCCAGCGGCTCGCCGCCAAGGCGAGGCGCGCCGACCAGCGTATGCCGCTCGATCATCAGCAGCTCGGAATGCGCATCGGCCAGCGCGGCGCGGCCGAAGCGGATGTTGCAGTGGCAGTCGTCTGTGGGTTCCGTGCGCACGGACAGCTCGACGTCCGGCAATTCGACAGCGAGCGAGCCGAGCCGCGGCGAAAACCATTGCGTGGCAAAAGTGGGCGGCACCGACAGCACGAGCCGCCGCCGTCCTTTGGCCGTCGTGACCTGACGCGTGCCGCGTTCCAGCGTGTCGAACGCTTCGGACACGCACGGCAGCAACTGCTGTCCCGCCTTCGTCAGGCGGATGCCCTTGTGATCGCGCTCGAAAAGCTTCGCGCCAAGCGATTCTTCGAGAATCTTGATCTGCCGGCTGACGGCGCCCTGCGTGACGCACAGCGCGACGGCAGCGCGGTTGAAACTCAAGTGCCGTGCCGTCTCTTCGAAAAAGCGCAACGCGATCAGCGAGGGCAGACGCCGCATAACTCTTCCTTCAGTCTCATCGTTCTTCTCTGTTACACCCGCATGCGCTTTCTTGACCGATACGCGGAACAGCGGCGCGCCGGAAGCGGCGCCGCAGCCGGAAAGCCGCGCCACGCGCCGTGGAGGCGATTCTACATGGTGTGCAGGGCGGGAGTGGGCGGACGCATGGCGCGCTTGCGCGACGGTCGAATCCGCCAGCGCTCCGTTTGGCCTGTAGCACGCGCTAACGTCAGATGAACCCCGCCGCCTTCGACGAACCCGCCCCACAGCGCCCCGCGCATCGCCTATCCTGATGAAATCGCGCGCCTAGACCGCGCACCCACTCATTCGCGGAGCGCCCGTGACCGTACGCAATCTCGACGCGTTGTTTCGCCCGAAATCCATTGCCGTGATCGGCGCCTCGAAGCGCGAGGGCAGCACGGGCGCAATGGTCTGGAAGCGGCTGATCGAAGGCGGCTTCGACGGCCCTGTGTGGGCCGTCAATCCGAAGTACGACATGCTCGACGGCCACGCCTGCGTCGGCAACGCGGGCGATCTGCCCGACGCGCCGACCGTTGCGATCGTCTGCACGCCGCCGTCGACGTGGCCCGCCATCGTCCACGCGCTCGGCGGGCGCGGCACGCGCGCGGCGATCATCGTCGGCGAGGCGCGCTGCGATGACGACCGCGCCGACGTGCGCCACACGCTCGCCGCCGCGCGGCCGCATCTGTTGCGCATTGTCGGGCCGGGCAGCCTTGGCGTCATCACGCCCGCGCTTAAGGCGCATCTCGGCGCGCCGTCCGTGACGGTGCGCTCTGGCGGCGTCGCGTGGGTGTCGCAGTCGAACGCGTTGACCAACGCGGTGCTCGGCTGGGCACATGCACGCGGCCTGGGCTTTTCGCACGCGGTGGCGCTCGGCGACGAAGCCGACGTCGATGCCGGTGACGTCCTCGACTATCTCGCGAGCGACCCCGGCACGCGCGCGATCCTGCTCGAAGTGGATTCCGTGAAGTCGGCGCGCAAGTTCATGTCGGCGGCGCGGGCGGCGTCGCGCAACAAGCCGGTGCTGGCGTTGCGCTCGGGCCGCAGCGATCCCAACGACGCGCTCTACACGGCCGCGTTCCGCCGCGCGGGCGTGGTGCGCGTCGATGCGCTCGACGATCTGCTCGATGAAATCGAAACGCTGGGCGTGGGCCGCGTCGCGGCGGGCGCGACGGCGACGCTGATCACGAGCGACCGCGGCGTCGCGACGCTCGCCACCGACGCGTTCAAGGCCGCCGGCGACACGCTCGCGCCGTGCCCGCCAGGCGCCGTCGATGCGCTTGCGCAAGCGTTGCCGCGCGCCGTGCCCGGCAATCCGCTGCTGCTTGGCAGCGACGCGCGCGCCGAGCATTTCGGCACGGCGCTGAAGGTGCTCGCCGATCAGCGTTCGACGGGGACGGCGTTCGTCGTGCACGCGTCGACGCACGGCGCGCCCGTCGAGGAAGTCGCGCAGGCGTTGATTGCGAATCAGCGCTACGCGTATCGCGGGCTGCTGGCGTGCTTTTTTGGCGGCCTGAAGCGCGAGACGCGCGATGCGTTGCACGAGCACGGCATACCCGTGCACACCACGCCGCAGCGGCTCGCGCGCGCGTTCGAGCGTCTCGTCGAGTATCGGCTCGTGCGCGAGCTGTTGATGCAGACGCCCGAAGGTCAAGCCGCGCGCGTGCCCGAAGCGATCGATGCCGCGCAGGCGCAGGCATGCGCGGCGCTCTCGTCGGGCGTGACGCTACTCGAAGGCGACGACGCGGCGCGGCTGCTCGCGCACTTCGGCGTGCGCACGGTGCCTGAAGAAGCGCGTGACGGTGCCGTCGTCGATATCACGGTCGAGCTGCGCGACGACGCCAACTTCGGCCCAGTGTTCCGTTTCACCGCGCCGCCCGAGCACGACGAAGCGCGGCCGATGTGCGTGTTCGGCCTGCCGCCGCTGAACCCCGTGCTATCGGACGACATCCTGTCGAACTCGGCGTATTCGCGCGAAGTCGCGCCCGAGCCTGTTCTGACTACGCTGACGTCGATCTCGCAGGCGGTGTCGGAGATACGCGAGATCGTGTCGCTGAAGCTCGCGTTGCGCGTGATGAGAAACGGCGCGGCGATCGTTGCGCCGCGTCTGTGGTTGTCGGCGAACCGCACGCGCTTCGCGATCATGCCGTATCCGCGGCGCTACGAAGAGACGCTCGACTGGCGCGGTCAGCGCATCACGGTGCGGCCCATTCGCCCGGAAGACGAAGCGGCGCATCGGGATTTCGTCGAATCGATGACGCCCGACGATCTGCGCCTGCGCTTTTTCGGCGCGGTTGGCAGCTTCGATCATTCGCAGCTCGCGCGCATGACGCAGATCGACTACGACCGCGAGATGGCGTTGATCGCGACGACACAGAACGACGACGGGTCGACGCACACGCTTGGCGTCGTGCGTGCCGTCGCGGACCCGGACAACGAAACGGCCGAGTTCGCGATGGCCGTGCGTTCGGATCAGAAGGGCAAGGGGCTAGGGCGTCTGTTGATGGAGCGGATCATCGCGTATTCGCGCTCGCGCGGCACGCACTGGATCATCGGCGAGGCGTTGCGTGAGAACTCGGCGATGATCGGGCTGGCGACGGCTGTCGGCTTCACGACGACGCGTACGGAAGACCCGGGCGTGGTCGGCTTCCGGATGGCGCTCGATCAGCCGGATGAACGGGGCGCCGTGGGGTTCGGCGCGTCGCCTGCGTGTTCTGCCTCTGCCTCGACTAGTACGCGTAGCTGAGCGTGTGTTTAAGCCGCGAGCTTCATCGCTGCCGCGTCTACCTGTTCGCGTGACACGGAGAGTTCCTCGAGCCACTCGGGAGCGTACGTCGCGCCTGTTTCGCGTTCGAGTCGCGCGATCGTTGCTGCGCAGCGCACTGCGTCCTTTGGTGTCGCGATGAACAGTTTCACCGATTGTCCTGCCGTGAAGGCTTCGAACAGCGGTACGCGGACTTCGTCGGGCAGCGCGCGTGTCCATTGATATGGCTTGCCGTTGAACGTGACTGTCGGCGGCAGCATGCGTTCTTTCTTTGCGGCTGGAATCAGGCCGAAGTTGCGGGCGGCGTCGCCGATCTGATCGGCCGAGAAGAGTTCGTCGGGCGAGATGTCGAATTGCGTGATGAAGGTTTCGATCTGCTTCATTGCAGCGGACCGGTCGTCGCGTTTTTGCTGCGCACGGGAGACAATTTCACGGAGTTCGTCGGCTTCTTCGCTTGTGATGATGAAGCTTGTCTGCTTCTGCTGGAGTTCGGAAAAACGCTGGAATTCGAGGTCGGACAGAAGTTTGGCCATAAAGGTTTGGGTTGCGCGTGGGCGCAAGGGGATTTTGGAGGTTTGGGAAGGGGCGACATTCTATCGCATTGGGGTTGGGGATTTGCCGTTTGGGGTTTGGGGCTTTGTGCTGGTATTTGCGTTTTGTCTTCGTGGCGCGGCCGGTTTGGTTTGCTTGTGTTTTTGCTGGCATCCGCGTGATGGTGTTTGCCTTTCAAGCGTCGCCCCTGTGCGGGGCGGCACCTGAAGCACGAAGGCAATACGCGGATGCCAGCGCAAAGACCAGCAAACCAAACCGCCCGCGCCACGACGACAAAACGCAAATGCCAGCGCAAAACACAAGCAAACCAAACCGCCCGCGCCACGAAGACAAAACACGGATGCAGCGCAAAGGCCAGAACAACCAAAACGCCCGCGCCGCGCAACCGCAAGAACAGAAAAAACCAAACTACGACCCCGACCTCACCTCAGGCTCAGCAAACATCGACAACCCCTGCACAATCTCCCGCAACATCTGCGTAACCTGATCCAGCGAAGGCGCCACATACTCATCAATCCGCTTAAGAAAAGGACAAGTCATCGCAGCAATCGCCTGCCCTGACGCCGTCAGCACAGGAAACGTCAAATCGGTGACACCAAAAATCTGCTGACTGTCCTTCTGCGAAAACCCAGCCGCGCGAATGGTCTCGCACGCGCCTTCGAGCGCGCCATGATCGATCGTCACTTCGCCTTTGACCTTGGTGTGCTCGGCGAGCATATGCTCCCGCTGCTCAGGCGTCTGGAACGCGAGCATCGTGCGCCCCGAACTCGTATCGATCAAACCCACCCGCGACCCGAGCCGCACGGAAATGCCCCAAGTGCCAGGCCCATCCACCTGCGCGATCACAAGCAGATTGCCACGGTCGTAGACAGCAAGATGACACGACTGCTCAGCATCAGCAGCAAAGCGCTGCATCAACGGTAACGCCTCGGAAATCAGCCGGTTCATCGGCGGATGCCGATGCGCAAGCGCATACAGCTTCAGGCTCAGCGAATACCGGTCGCCCCCCGCCGACCGCACCACATACTGACGCGCCACCAGCCGCTCCAGCATCCGGTACATCTCGCTCGCATTGCGCCCCAGCAGCTTCGTGATCTCGGCGCGCGTCAAGCCGCTCTTCTGCTCGGCAAGCAGTTCGAGTATGTCCAGACCCTTGTCCAGCGCAGGCGCGCGATATCGGTCGGCGTCGTCTTTGTCTTCTACATCCATCGTCGGCAGTCGGTTCGTGTTTGACGTTCGCATTTGATTATCGGCTGTCAGAGGACTGTCACACAGGGCGCACGGCTCCAGGGAAAACACCCACGCCTGTCACGTTGACTTGTCAATATTCGTATATGAATAATACGTTCATTGGTGAATGCATGCACCAATGCCCATAAGAAAGTGAAAGGTCGATGCACCCGGTTCGCCGGTTCCTCTTCCCACAACGCAGACGTAAGCAGGCATAAGAAGCCGCTTCCGTCGAGTGCACTGACGTGCATGGGATGGGCGTAAGCGCTGAAGCGCTTACTCCCATCGACACAGGAGACAAGCATGGGTTTCGCCAAGGAGCCGCGCGCGGCTCGCCGTTTCGTTCAGAACACGCTGACGGCCGCCGTGGCCGCGACGTGCATCGCGGGCATCACGTTCAGCACGGCCGCGCAGGCGGCTGACACAGGCAAAGTCGGTCTCGGCCTGCCGCTTCTCACGTCGCCGTTCTGGCAGTCGTACAACAACTATCTGCCGAAGTACGCGAAGGAAATGGGCATCGACATCCTCGCGCCCGTCAATTCGAACAACGATCCCGCGCAGCAGATCACCGACATGAACAACATGGTGAATCTGGGCGCGAAGGGCATCGTCGTCGGGCCGATCGATTCGGCGGCGATCAGCCGCGCGCTCGATTCGGCATCGGCGAAGAACGTGGCCGTGGTCGCCGTCGACGTCGCGCCGACGCAAGGCAAGGTCGCGATGGTCGTGCGCGCCGACAACCGCGCGTACGGCACGAATGCGTGCAAGTACATCGGCGAGCACGTGAAGTCGGGCAAGGTCGTGCAGATCATGGGTGATCTGGCGTCCGTCAATGGACGCGACCGCTCGGAAGCATTCCGCGCGTGCCTGAAGAACTACCCGGCGCTGTCGCTGCTGGAGATTCCGGCCGGCTGGAAGGGCGATGTCGCAGCGAGTTCGCTGGATAGCCTGTTGACCGCGAATTCCGATGTGAAGGCGATCTACATGCAGGCGGGCGGCGTCTATCTGTCGCCGACGCTGCAGACGCTGCGCCGCAAGCAGATGCTGTTTCCCGCCGGCGACGCGAAGCATGTCGTGATCGTCAGCAACGACGGTATTCCGCAAGAGTTCGACGCGATCCGCAAGGGCGAAATCGACGCGACCATTTCGCAGCCCGCCGACCTGTACGCGAAGTACGGCCTGTACTACATGAAGGCCGCGCTCGCCGGGCAGACGTTCAAGCCGGGTCCGACCGATCACGGCAGCAACATCGTGCAGTTGCAACCCGGTGTGCTCGAAGACCAGTTGCCGGCGCCGCTCGTGACGAAGGCGAATGTCGACGACAAGAACCTCTGGGGCAACACGCTCAAATGAGCGCCTAAGTGAGCAAGCAAGTGAGCGAGCAAATGACCCACGACGCGAACGCATCCACGCGCGCGGTCGTCGAGGCGCTTGGCGTAGGCAAGCGCTTCGGCAGCCACGCGGCGCTGAGAGACGTCAGCATGCGCGTGCTGCCCGGCGAGTCGCACGCGCTCGTCGGGCGCAACGGCGCGGGAAAATCGACGCTGGTGTCGATTCTCACCGGCCTGCGCAAGTCCGACACGGGCGAAGTGCGATTCGGCGGCGAGCTAGCGCCGCCCATCGCCGACCGTGACGCGTGGCGCGAGCGCGTCGCGTGCGTCTATCAGCATTCGACGATCATCCGCGAACTGTCCGTCGCGGAGAATCTGTTCATCAACCGGCAGCAGACGCGCAATGGCGTGATCGATTGGCGCGCGATGCGTCGCGATGCGCGTGCGCTGCTCGATCACTGGAAGATCGACGTGCGCGAAGACGCGCGCGCCGGCGACCTCACTGTCGAAGCGCGTCAGCTCGTCGAGATCGCGCGGGCGCTGTCGTATGGCGCGCGCTTCATCATTCTCGACGAACCAACGGCGCAGCTCGACGGCGACGAAATCAAGCGGCTCTTCAGGCGTATCGAGGAGTTGCAGCGCGAAGGCGTGACGTTCCTGTTCATCTCGCATCACTTGCAGGAGGTGTACGAGATTTGCCAGGCCGTCACCGTGTTGCGCGATGCAAGGCATATCGTCAGCGCGCCTGTGTCGGCGTTGCCGCGCGAGCAGCTGATCGAAGCGATGACGGGCGAGCGCGGCGGCCTCAATGTCACCGACGCGGCCTCGCGCCAACCGCTGCCCGCCGCGACGGCCGTTGCGTTGCAAGTCGAAGCACTCACGGGCGCGGACTACGAGGACGTCACGTTCGCCGTGAAGCGCGGCGAAGTCGTGGGACTCACGGGCGCGACGAGCAGCGGACGCACGAGCGTCGCCGAAGCAATCGCGGGGCTGCGCAAGCCGCATCGCGGCGGCATTCGCGTCGACGGCGAAGCGTTGCCACTCGGCGACGTACCCGCTGCATTGAGGCGTGGCATCGGCTGCGTGCCGAAGGACCGTCATCACGAAGGACTGGTGCTTACGCAATCAGTTGCAGAAAACGCGTCGATGACGATCGCGCGCATGCTCGGCAAGTTCGGCATCGCGCCGCCCGCGAAGAAGAACGCGTTCGGCAAGAAGATGATCGACGCGCTCGGCATCGTCGCGCAAGGGCCCGAGCATGTCGTGTCGGGTCTGTCGGGCGGCAATCAGCAGAAGGTCGTGATGGCGCGTGCGTTGGCCACCGATCCCGACGTGCTCGTGCTGATCGATCCGACGGCGGGCGTCGACGTGAAATCGAAAGAAGCGCTGCTGTCGGTTGTCGATCGCGTGCGCGAAGAGGGCAAGTCGGTGATCGTCGCATCGGGCGAACTCGACGATCTGCGCGTCTGCGACCGCGTGCTCGTGATGTTCCGTGGCCGCATCGCGGCCGAGTTTCCAGCGGGTTGGGAAGACAACGACCTGATCGCATCCGTTGAAGGAGTCAGTCTCCATGAAGAATAGTGTGCCTGCGTTTGCGTCGGCTCAATCGGCTCAAGGAATGGGCTCGGGCGCCGCGCGTCCGCGTATCGAGTTCGCGCGTTTGCGCGATCTCGCGCTGGTGCCCGCGCTTGCGTTGCTGATCGTGATCGGCGCGTTTGTCAGCCCGAGCTTTCTGACGAAGGCGAATCTGATCAGCGTGCTGGGCGCGTCGGCGGCATTGGCGCTCGTCGTGCTCGCCGAATCGCTGATCGTGCTGACGGGCAAGTTCGATCTTTCGCTTGAATCGACGGTCGGCATCGCGCCCGCTGTCGGCGCGATGCTCGTGATGCCCGCGGCTTCCGCGGGTTTCGGGTTCGAATGGCCGGCTGCGGCTGGCCTGCTCGCGATCCTCGTGGTCGGCGCTGTGATCGGTTTCATCAACGGCTTTCTCGTCGTGCGGCTGCGCCTGAACGCGTTCATCGTCACGCTCGCGATGCTGATCGTGCTGCGCGGCATGCTGGTCGGCGCGACTAAGGGCGGCACGCTGTTCGACATGCCGTCGTCGTTCTTCGAACTCGCGACGACGATCGTGCTCGGTCTGCCTTTGTCGGTGTGGCTGGCTGCCGTGGCGTTCGGCATCGCCGCGTTTATGCTGCGCTATCACCGCTTGGGCCGTGCGCTGTATGCGATCGGCGGCAATCCGGAAGCGGCGCGCGCGGCGGGCATTCGTGTCGAGCGCATCACGTGGGGCGTGTTCGTGCTCGGCAGCGTGCTCGCTTCGATTGGCGGCCTCGTCGTGACGGGCTATGTCGGCGCGATCAACGCGAACCAGGGTAACGGCATGATCTTCACCGTGTTCGCGGCGGCCGTGATCGGCGGCATTTCGCTCGATGGCGGCAAGGGCACGATGCTTGGCGCGCTGTCCGGCGTGCTGCTGCTCGGTGTCGTGCAGAACCTGCTGACGCTCGCGCAGGTGCCGTCGTTCTGGATTCAGGCGATCTACGGCGCGATCATTCTCGGCTCGCTGATGGTGGCGCGCCTTGCCAGCGGCGAAGGACAAAACTGACATGACGCACATGACGGATCACCGCCTGATTCTGCTGAGTCCCGAAGACAACTGCCTGATCGCTGGCGCGCGGCTCGAAGCCGGCACGCAGATCGAGATCGAAGGCGAGCACGTGACGCTCGCGAAGACGATCGAGCTCGGCCACAAGGTCGCGCGCCGTGCACTGCGCAGCGAAGAGAAAGTGCTGCGTTACGGCGCGGTGATCGGCCACGTGACGACGGATGTCGCGCGCGGCGAGCATCTGCATACGCACAACCTCGAAAGCGATTACCTGCCCACTTATACACACGACGCAGGCCACGCATTCGTCCATCACTGACGCGGGCCAACAGAACATGACCGACATTTCCGTAGCAAATACCGCGCAATCAGCAATGCTGCCCATGCTGCAAGGCTATCCGCGCAGCGATGGACGCAAGGGCATCCGCAACGTGGTCGCCGTCGCCTATCTGGTCGAATGCGCGCATCACGTCGCGCGCGAGATCGTTGCGCAGTTCCGCCCTTCGTTCGATGCGTTCGACGATCCTTCCGCAGAGCTGGAAGCGCCCGTTCATCTGATCGGCTTTCCGGGCTGCTATCCGAACAGCTACGCCGAAAAGATGATGGAGCAACTGACGACGCATCCGAATGTCGGCGCGGTGCTGTTCGTGTCGCTCGGTTGCGAGAGCATGAACAAGCATTATCTCGTCGATGTGGTGCGCGCGAGCGGCCGCCCGGTACACGTGCTGACGATCCAGGAAAAAGGCGGCACGCGCAGCACGATTCAATACGGCGTCGACTGGGTGCGCGAAGCGCGCAGCGAACTCGCGAAGCAAAAGAAAGTGCCGATGGCGCTGTCCGAACTCGTGATCGGCACGATCTGCGGCGGCTCGGACGGCACGAGCGGCATCACGGCGAATCCCGCCGTGGGCCGCGCATTCGATCACTTCATCGAGCATGACGCGACCTGCATCTTCGAAGAGACGGGCGAGCTGGTCGGCTGCGAGTTTCATATGAAAAGCCGCGCAGCGCGCGACGATCTCGGCGATGAAATCGTTGCGTGCGTCGCGAAGGCCGCGCGCTATTACTCGATACTCGGCCATGGCAGCTTCGCCGTCGGCAACGCGGACGGTGGATTGACGACGCAGGAAGAGAAGTCGCTCGGTGCGTATGCGAAGAGCGGCGCGTCGCCGATCGTCGGCATCGTGAAGCCGGGCGATGTGCCGCCCACAGGCGGCCTCTATCTGCTCGACGTCGTGCCGGATGGCGAGCCGCGCTTCGGCTTTCCGAACATCAGCGACAACGCCGAGATCGCGGAACTGATCGCGTGCGGCGCGCATGTGATTCTGTTTACGACGGGTCGCGGCTCCGTGGTCGGTTCGGCGATTTCGCCCGTCATCAAGGTCTGCGCGAATCCGAATACTTACCGCAACCTGTCCGGCGACATGGATGTCGACGCAGGGCGTATCCTTGAAGGCCGCGCGACACTCGACGAAGTGGGCCGCGAAGTGTTCGACGTCACCCTCGCTGTCGCGCAGGGCGCGGCGTCGAAATCGGAGTCGCTCGGGCATCAGGAGTTTATCCTTACGTACAAGACGTTCGAGCCCGTCGGGCCGGCGTGCCTGCCGTCGAATGCGGCGCTGCCGCATCGGGTGGTCAGCGTGGCCGCGCAGTGAGCGTTGCGGTGAGCGCTGGGTTGAACATAAAACACAACATGGAGAGCGAGACGATGACGGACGCGGCGGGTTCAAACGTGCGCAAGCGGCGCCGCATCGGCGGCCGCGCGCTCGAAGTCACAGGTCTGGGGCTCGGCACCGCGCCGCTCGGCGGACTGTATCGCGACCTGTCCGATGAAGAAGCGTTCGGCGCGGTTCAGGCCGCGTGGGACGCGGGCGTGCGCTTCTTCGACACCGCGCCGCACTACGGACACACAAAAGCCGAGCATCGCCTGGGCGATGCGCTGCGGCGTTATCCGCGCAACGAGTTCGTGCTGTCGACCAAGGTCGGCCGTCACTTCGTGCCGCGCAAGAACCCGTATGACGGCAGCGAAGGCTGGCAAAATCCGCTGCCGTTCGAAGCGATCTACGACTACACGCACGACGGCATTCTGCGTTCGTTCGAAGACAGCCAGCAGCGCATGGGCATCGTCGATATCGACATTCTGCTCGTGCACGACATCGGCGTCGTCACGCATGGCGAGCGCAACGCGCACTACTGGCAACAGCTCACGCAAGGCGGCGGCTTCCGCGCGCTCGACGATCTGCGCTCGCAAGGTGCTGTGAAAGCCGTCGGTCTCGGCGTCAACGAAGGCGCGGCGATCCTCGACGTGATGCGCGACTTCGACATCGATTGCGCGTTGCTCGCGGGCCGCTACACGCTGCTCGAACAGGCGACGCTCAACGACCTGCTGCCCGAATGCGAAAAGCGCAACGTCAGCATTCTGTTGGGCGGCGCGTTCAATTCGGGGATTCTCGCGCGCGGCGTCGAAGGCGATCTGAAGTTCAACTATGGCGAGGCGCCGAAGGAAGTGATCGAGCGCGTCGCGCGTCTGGAAGCAGTGTGCAAGGTGCATGGCGTGCCGCTGGCTGCCGCCGCGTTGCAGTTTCCGTATGCGCACCCCGCTATCGCGACGGTGCTGACGGGCGCGCGCAACGCGGGCGAACTGCGCGAGAATGTGGCTTCGTTCGACAAGCCGATTCCCGCCGAACTCTGGCAGGCGCTGCGCGACAAAGGCTTGCTCGATCCACGCGCGCCCGTGCCGAAGGACTAGCGGTTCGATCACATCATGCAAATCGACGCACACCAGCATTACTGGAACCCCGAGCGCGGCGACTACGGCTGGCTGACGCCCGATCTCGCGCTGCTCTATCGCACGTTCGGCCCCGACGATCTCGCGCCGCTGCGCGAACGCGCGGGCGTGTCGCGCACGGTCGTCGTGCAGGCCGCGCAGACTGTCGATGAGACGCGCTATCTGCTCGATCTCGCGCGCAATGAAGCGTCGATTGCGGGCGTCGTCGGCTGGGTGCCGATGCTCGATGGCGACGCGCCCGCATTGATCGCCAAGTTCGCGCGCGATCCGAAATTCAAGGGCGTGCGGCCGATGCTGCAAGACCTGCCCGACGACAACTGGATTGCCAACCCCGCGCTGAAGCCCGCCGTCGATGCGTTGATCGCCCACGACCTCGCATTCGATGCACTGATTTTCACGCGTCACGTCGATGCGTTGGGAACGTTCATCGAGCGCTTTCCGCAACTGCGCGTCGTGATCGATCACGGCGCGAAGCCGCCGATCCGCGACGGCAGCACGGGCTGGCACGCGTGGGCCGAGGGCATCACGCGGCTCGCGAAATTGCCGCATGTGCATTGCAAGCTGTCCGGCCTCGCGACGGAAGCCGCGCAAGGCTGGACGGAAGCGACGCTGCGTCCATACGTCGATCATCTGCTTGCCGCATTCGGGCCGAACCGCCTGATGTGGGGCAGCGACTGGCCGGTGCTGAATCTCAACGGCGACTACCTGCTGTGGCATTCGATTGCGACAGAGCTACTTGCGTCGATATCCGATGCCGAACGCGACGCGGTGTTCGGTGGCAATGCGGCAGCGTTCTACCGGCTTTGACGGTTCAACGGGAATTCCACATTCGCGCCGGTGAGCAGCCGTTGCAATACCCGGTATGACTCAAACGCCAATCCAACGGGAGCCTTAAATGGTACAAAGACTGGCCGGCAAGACGGCCTTGATCACGGCAGCGGGACAAGGCATCGGCCTCGCGACGGCCGAGCTTTTCGCGCGTGAAGGCGCGCGCGTCATCGCTACCGACATCCGCATCGACGCGCTCAAGGACAAGCCCGTCGAAGCGCGCCAGCTCGATGTGCTCGACGGCGCGGCGATCAAGGCGCTTGCGCAGGAACTCGGTCCCATCGATGTGCTGTTCAATTGCGCGGGCTACGTGCATGCGGGCTCGATTCTCGAAGCGAGCGAGGAAGACTGGGACTTCGCATTCGATCTGAACGCGAAGGCAATGTACCGGATGATCCGCGCGTTCCTGCCCGCGATGCTGGAGAAGGGCGGCGGATCGATCATCAATATGTCGTCGGCGGCGTCGAGCATTAAGGGCGTGCCGAACCGCTTCGTGTATGGCGCATCGAAAGCCGCTGTCATCGGTCTGACCAAGGCCATCGCCGCGGATTTCGTCACGCGGGGTGTACGCTGTAACGCGATCTGTCCGGGCACGGTACACTCGCCTTCGCTCGAGCAGCGGATCGCCGAGCAGGCGAAGGCGCAGGGCGCGACGGTCGAAGCGGTGCACGCTGCGTTCGTCGCGCGTCAGCCGATGGGCCGTGTCGGCAAGCCGGAGGAGATTGCGGCGCTGGCGTTGTATCTGGCGTCCGACGAGTCGGGGTTCACGACGGGCCAGGCGCATGTGATCGACGGCGGCTGGTCGAACTGAGCCACGCAGCGCGTGCATGAAGCGCTGACCACGTTTATGAACCACGGAATCACTGAACAGAGGAAACTGCAGCGATGAAACTGCTTCGTTATGGACCGAAGGGCCAGGAAAAGCCGGGCTTGCTGGATGCGCAAGGCAAGATTCGCGATCTGTCGAAAGTGGTCGGCGATATCGACGGCAGCACGTTGACGGATGCGGCGCTTGGCGAATTGCGCGCGATCGATCCGGCGACGCTGCCGGTTGTCGAAGGCAATCCGCGCATCGGGCCGTGTGTCGGCAAGATCGGCAAGTTCGTGTGTATCGGGTTGAACTATGCGGACCATGCCGCTGAGTCGAATCTGCCTGTGCCGAGCGAGCCGGTTGTCTTCAACAAGTGGACTAGCGCGATCGTTGGGCCGAACGACGGGATTGAAATTCCGCGTGGCTCGAAGAAGACCGATTGGGAAGTGGAACTGGGCGTGGTGATCGGCAAGGAAGCGAAGTATGTCGATGAGGCGAATGCGCTCGATTATGTGGCGGGTTATTGCGTGATCAATGACGTGTCCGAGCGTGAGTGGCAGATCGAGCGCGCCGGGCAATGGGATAAGGGCAAGGGGTTCGATACGTTTGGGCCGATTGGGCCTTGGGTTGTTACGCGTGATGAGGTTGCGGATCCGCAGAATCTGAAGCTGTGGCTCGAGGTGGATGGGCATCGGTATCAGAATGGCAGCACCAAGACCATGGTGTTTGGTGTGGCGAAGCTTGTTTCTTATCTGTCGCAGTGTATGAGCTTGCAGCCGGGGGATGTGATTTCTACTGGCACGCCGCCAGGAGTGGGGATGGGCGTGAAGCCTGAGGCTGTTTATCTGAAGCCGGGGCAGACTGTGAAGCTCGGGATTGAGGGGCTCGGGGAGCAGCAGCAGAAGACTTATGCGGCGGAGTAATTGCCTGCGGCGCTGAGTTTTTTTGCCGTTTTGCAATGGCATTTGCGGTTCGGGTTTTTCTGCCTTTGCGGTGGCATCCGGGTTTGATGGTTTTATGCCGAGGGCGGTTTGGTTTGCTTGTGTTTTCGCTGGCATCCGCGTTTTGCCTTCGTGCTTCAAGCGTCGCCCCTGTGCGGGGCGGCACCTACTTTTCTTTGCCGCCGCAAAGAAAAGTAGGC
>NZ_JAWRXV010000653.1:0-278 GCF_046534875.1 Paraburkholderia sp. SIMBA_054
GAGACTGTGTGAGAAGCCGGACTTGTGTTTGCCTCCGGGTTTGCCTCGCGGTTCGCCTCGACGCTCGAGCTGCTCGTCAACGCCCCGCCCTGCTCGGCAAACTGCGCCCACGCAGCCGCGGCATTCGGCCTGAGCGAGCGGTTGCGGCGATGCACGAGCAGCGTCGTCAATGTCGCCTCGGGCGCGAGAGGCCGGCTCACGAGCGATTCGCCCACGGCGGGCCAATGCGAGTCGACGGGCAGCACGCCGACGCCGAGCCCGAGTTCGACCATGCGCAG
>NZ_JAWRXV010000654.1:0-278 GCF_046534875.1 Paraburkholderia sp. SIMBA_054
TATTAAAAAACAATAACGGTAATTCAATCAAGGAATTTAAACGGGATTTTTAAGAGGTTTCTTTTTTAAAGATTAATATGGAATCCCTTTGGAATATTCTAAAGGGATTCCATATTAATAAAACATTAATACTGATTGCTAAGTTTTGGTTATGTATAGCTATATATTTCTGGTAAATATCTATTATATCCAATAGAGATAAAGGAGAAATTACGATGTACTTTCGAGACTGGAAACCTAAAAAAGACATCAAGAAATTAACGGAAATTACGGTAAGT
>NZ_JAWRXV010000655.1:0-277 GCF_046534875.1 Paraburkholderia sp. SIMBA_054
TTTCAAAAATAATAAATAAGCATATTGTCTATACAAACCCAAGTATATTTAAATTTAGAAAAAGAATGGTTAAAAAGGGGCTTAACAGTGACTTTATTTGGGTTATGATTGGAATATATACAACCGCAAAATTAGGATTAGCTAAAAAAGTCACATCAGATTTATCAAATTTACTAGATAGAAATCCAATAACTATGCAAAAGTTTATTTATGATCACAAAGAATTATTAATATAATAATGCAAAAGTAAAAGAGATACTTATTCACATAAAGAATC
>NZ_JAWRXV010000102.1:0-21290 GCF_046534875.1 Paraburkholderia sp. SIMBA_054
TGTTAGCCGCTTTCTTTTGCCTACTTTTCTTTGCGGCGGCAAAGAAAAGTAGGTGCTGCCCCGCACAGGGGCGACGCATGAAGCACGAAGGCAAACCGCGGATGCCAGCGAAAACCCCGAAAAAACCAAACAGGCCGCGCCGCGAA
This sequence comes from Paraburkholderia sp. SIMBA_054, assembly GCF_046534875.1. Lineage (NCBI taxonomy): Bacteria > Pseudomonadati > Pseudomonadota > Betaproteobacteria > Burkholderiales > Burkholderiaceae > Paraburkholderia > Paraburkholderia sp. SIMBA_054. The sequence goes on from NZ_JAWRXV010000102.1 coordinate 147, forward strand.
GGCCCAGCCGCGGATGCCACCGCAAATCCACGAACGGCCCGAAGGGCAAAAAAAAGCTAGTTCTTCGTCCCGAACAACCGATCCCCAGCATCCCCAAGCCCAGGAATAATGTAAGCATGCTCATTCAGATGCAAATCGAGCGAAGCAACGTACAGCTTCACATCCGGATGCGCATCCTGAAACACCTGCACGCCTTCAGGCGCGGCCACAAGCGCGAGGAACGAGATATTCTCACCCGCGACACCACGCCGCTTCAGCACGTCGATAGCATGCACAGCCGAATACCCCGTCGCGACCATCGGATCACAAAGAATAAAATTGCGATCCTCGAGATCAGGCAACCGCACCAGATACTCGACCGGCCGATGATCATCATCGCGATACACCCCAATATGCCCGACCCGCGCCGACGGAATCAGCTCCAGCAGCCCGTCCGACATGCCAACACCCGCGCGCAGCACGGGCACAATCGCAAGCTTCTTGCCAGCGATCACAGGCGCGTCGATATCGACGAGCGGCGTGCTCACGCGACGAGTCGTCATCGGCAGGTTGCGGGTGATTTCATAGCCCATCAGCAGCGTGATCTCGCGCAGCAACTCGCGGAACGTCCGCGTGGACGTGTCGCGGTCGCGCATGTGCGACAGCTTGTGCTGGATCAGCGGGTGATCGAGGATGAAAAGATTGGGAAAACGGCAGTCCTGAGTCATGACGGGGCGCCTCGCGGCGAAGTTGAGCTGGCTGACGATGGGTTGGCGCGGCGCGCGTGCCCCGCAACGGGCGGCGGCGCGCGGCTGCGCCATGGCTGCAAGTTTACCGGAAGGGCGGCGCAAAGAGACGGATGCTGATGAAAGGTATATCAGCGACGTCCGGCAGCGCCGCGTCGATTCTTCTAGAATCGGGGGACAGTTGACCGACCACCCCGGGCGTAATGCGCAGGCATGTCCCGCTCGTTGCGCGCACGACAACAGGAAAATACACATGGATCTGGGCATCGCAGGAAAGACCGCGCTGGTGTGCGCGGCAAGCAAGGGACTGGGGCGCGGCTGCGCCGAGGCGCTGGCGGCCGAAGGCGTGAACGTGACGATCGTCGCGCGCACGGCTGAAACGCTCGAAGCCACGGCGGCCGCGATCCGCTCGAAGACGGGCGTCGACGTGAAAGCGGTGGCCTGCGACATCACCACCCCCGAAGGCCGCGCCGCGGCGCTCGCCGCGTGTCCGCAGCCTGACATTCTCGTCAACAATGCGGGCGGCCCGCCGCCCGGCGACTTCCGCAACTTCACGCACGACGACTGGATCCGCGCGCTCGAAGCGAACATGCTCACGCCGATCGAACTGATCCGCGCGACCATCGACGGCATGATTTCGCGCGGCTTCGGGCGCGTGGTGAATATCACGAGCTCGTCGGTAAAGGCGCCTATCGATGTGCTCGGCCTGTCGAACGGCGCGCGCTCGGGGCTGACGGGCTTCGTCGCGGGCGTCGCGCGCAAGGTGGCGCCGGACGGCGTGACGATCAACAACCTGCTGCCGGGCCTGTTCGACACGGACCGTATCGCCGTGACGTTCGAGGCATCGGCGAAATCGCAGAACATCTCCGTCGACGAAGCGCGCAAGCAGCGCATGGCGACGATTCCCGCACGCCGCTTCGGCACGCCCGACGAATTCGGCCGCGCCTGTGCGTTCCTGTGCAGCGTGCACGCGGGCTATATCACCGGGCAGAACTGGCTGATCGACGGCGGCTCGTATCCCGGCACCTATTGATGCACGGCCCTTTGCGGCACATCGCGAACACCATAACGACAACACATGAGGAGCAACGACATGACAACACGCGTCGCGCTGATCGCGCACGACCATAAGAAGGACGACATCGTCAGGCTGGCGGGCGAGTACGTCGACACGCTGTCGCGCTGCGATCTGATCGCGACGGGCACGACGGGCTCGCGCATCACCGACGCGCATGGCCTGAAAGTCGAGCGGATGCTGTCCGGCCCGCACGGCGGCGACCTGCAGATCGGCGCGCAACTGGCCGAAGGCAATGTCGATATGGTGATTTTCCTGCGCGACCCGATGACGCCGCAGCCGCACGAGCCGGACATCAATGCGCTGGTCCGCGCGTGTGATGTCCACAACGTGCCGTGCGCGACCAACATCTCGACGGCGCGGATGATCCTCGACGTGCTGACACTGCGTCTGAACCATCAGGTCTGACGGCGTCGGCCGCTTTCAACCGCGCAATCAACACGAACCAGGCAACGAATAAATCTGGAGATGACATGACCAAGGCAATTCGATTCGACAAGACAGGCGGCCCGGAAGTGATGAAGTGGGTCGACGTCGAAGTGGGCGCGCCGGGCAACGGCGAAATCCGCATCAAACAGCATGCAGTCGGCCTGAACTATATCGACGTGTATTTCCGCACCGGGCTGTATCCGCTGCCGTTGCCAGGCGGCCTCGGAATGGAGGCGGCGGGCGAGGTGACCGCCGTCGGCGCCGGCGTGACGGATCTGAAGGCGGGCGACCGCGTCGCGTACGTCGCGCGGCCGCCGGGCGCGTACACGCAAGAGCGTGTGCTGCCCGCGGCGCAGGTGGTGAAACTGCCCGATGCGATCGACTACGAACAAGCCGCTTCCGTGATGCTGCAAGGGCTGACCGCGCAATATCTGCTACGCCGCACGTATCCCGTGAAGCAGGGCGACACGATCCTGATCCAGGCGGCCGCGGGCGGTGTCGGGCTGCTCGTATGCCAATGGGCGAAGGCGCTGGGCGCGACGGTGATCGGCACGGTCAGTTCCGACGAGAAGGCGGAGATCGCGAAGGCGCACGGCTGCGACCATCCCATTGTGTACACGCGCGAGAACTTCACAAAGCGCGTGCGCGAGATTACGAACGGCGCCGGTGTGCCCGTCGTGTACGACTCGATCGGCAAGGATACGTTTACGGCGTCGCTCGATTGCCTGGCGCCGCTCGGCATGTTCGTGAGCTTCGGCAATGCGTCGGGCCCGTTGCCGCCGATCGATTCATCGGAATTCGCCGGGCGCGGCTCGCTGTTCTTCACGCGGCCGACGCTGTTTACGTATATGGGCAAGCGCAGCGACTTCGATGCGATGACGGCCGAACTGTTCGACGTGATCGCGTCGGGCAAGGTGAAGACGAGCATCAATCAGCGCTATGCGCTCGCCGACGTGGGTAAGGCGCATGCGGATCTGGAGGCGCGCAGGACGACGGGGTCGACGGTTCTGGTGCCGTAAGCAACCCTCGCCGCAACTATGAAGGCCGCTTCACGCGTGACGTGAAGCGGCCTTTTCCGTTTACACCTTTTTTACACTCCCTCACCCATCTTTGACCTGCCCTTTACGTCAATGGGCATAACGTTCGGACCATCCATCGTCCAACTAATGGAGAACATGAAATGGATGTGCTGTACGTCGGGGGCATCGCGCTTTTTGCTGCGCTGACCTTTGGGTTGATCGCCGGATGCGAGAAGTTGACGCGCTACGGCCGTGGTCAGGGAGCGCGCTCGTGAACTGGATCCTCTGGCTATCGGGCGCGGCAACCGCGCTGCTGTTTGCTTATCTCGTCTATGCGCTGCTGCGCGCGGAGGACATTGAATGAACCTCAACAATGTCTTGCAGCCGGCGCTCTTCATCGTCGTGCTGCTCGCTGCTGCCGTGCCCGTTTCGCGCTATCTGACGCGCGTGATGGACGGCACGTCGCGCGTCGTCAAGCTGGGCGGGCCCATCGAGCGTCTGCTGTACCGTCTCGCGGGCGTCGACCCTGAGCAGGAAATGAGCTGGAAGCACTACGCAATCGCCACGCTCGCGTTCAACCTGCTTGGCGTCGCGTTCCTTTACGTGCTGCTGCGCGTGCAAGGTCTGTTGCCGGGCAATCCGCAGCAGTTCAGCGCGATGACGGTCGACGGCGCATTCAACACGGCCATCAGCTTCGTCACCAACACGAACTGGCAGGACTATTCGGGCGAGCAGACCCTGAGCTATCTGACGCAGATGCTCGGCCTCACCGTGCAGAACTTCCTGTCGGCGGCAACGGGCATCGTCGTCGTGATCGCGCTGGTACGCGGCTTTGCGCGCCACACCGCAAAGACCATCGGCAACTTCTGGGTCGACATCACGCGCGTGACGCTCTATGTGCTGCTGCCGATGTCGGCGATCGTCGCAGCGCTCCTGATGAGCCAAGGCGTGATCCAGAACTTCAAGTCGTACGAGGACGTGCCGACGCTGCAGACCACGACGTACTCCGCGCCGAAAACGGATGCCCAAGGCAACCCCGTGAAGGACGCGAAGGGCAACCCGGTGATGGTCGATACGCCTGTCAAGACGCAGACCATCGCGATGGGCCCCGTTGCCACGCAGGAAGCGATCAAGATGCTCGGCACGAACGGCGGCGGCTTCTTCAACGGCAACTCCGCGCATCCGTACGAGAACCCGACGCCGTTCTCGAACTTCGTGCAGATCTTCTCGATCCTGATCATCCCTGCTGCGCTGTGTCTCGTGTTTGGCCGCATGATCGGCGACCGCCGGCAAGGCGTGGCCGTGCTCGCGGTGATGACGATCGCATTCGCCGTGTGTATCGCGGGCGAGATCGGCGCGGAGCAAGGCGGCAATCCGCTCTTCACGTCGCTGCATGTCGATCAGTCGGCGACCGCGCTGCAGCCGGGCGGCAACATGGAAGGCAAGGAAACGCGCTTCGGCATCGCGCAGTCGGGCATCTTCACGGTTGCGACGACGGCGGCTTCGTGCGGCGCCGTGGTCAACACGCATGACTCGCTGACGCCGCTCGGCGGCCTCGTGCCGATGCTGTTGATGCAACTCGGCGAAGTGATCTTCGGCGGCGTGGGTTCGGGTCTGTACGGGATGCTGGTGTTCGCGTTGCTTGCGGTGTTCGTTGCGGGCCTGATGATCGGCCGCACGCCTGAATACGTCGGCAAGAAGATCGAAGCGTACGAGATGAAGATGGTGTCGATCGTCGTGCTGCTCACGCCGCTGCTCGTGCTCGTCGCGACGTCGATTGCCGTGCTCACCGACGCGGGCAAGGCCGGCATCATGAATCCGGGCGCGCATGGCTTCTCCGAAATTCTGTACGCGTTCAGTTCGGCCGCCAACAACAACGGCAGCGCGTTCGCGGGTCTCACGGTGAGCACGCCGTTCTACAACTGGCTGACGGCAGTGGCGATGTGGTTCGGCCGCTTCGGCACGATCGTTCCGGTGCTCGCGATTGCCGGCTCGCTGGCCGCGAAGAAGCGCATCGCGGTGACGGGCGGCACGCTGCCGACGCATGGACCGCTGTTCGTCGTGCTGCTGCTCGGCACGGTGCTGCTGGTCGGCGCGCTCACGTATGTGCCCGCGCTCGCGCTCGGCCCCGGCGTCGAACATCTGATGATGATCGCGGGCCACTAACGGACTGCATATGCCGCACAACAGCGCAAGAAGGCTCAAGAAGCAGGCGCAAGAAATCGGCGAAGCAATTAGAGGAAGAAATGACTGACCATTCCGCTACCCGGTCCATGTTCGATCCGGCGCTCGTGCGCCCGGCGATCGTGGACTCGTTCAAGAAACTCAAGCCGCACACGCAGTTCCGCAATCCGGTGATGTTCTGCGTGTACGTCGGCAGCATCCTGACGACGATCCTCTGGATCGCCGCGCTGCTGGGCCAGGCCGAGGCGCCCGCGGGCTTCATTCTCGCGGTGTCGCTGTGGCTTTGGTTCACGGTGCTGTTCGCGAACTTCGCTGAAGCGCTCGCCGAAGGGCGCTCGAAAGCGCAGGCGGCATCGCTGCGCAGCGCGAAGAAAGACGTGATGGCGAAGAAGCTCAACGAGCCGCATCCGAAGTCGCCGATCCGCATCATGACGGCCTCCGACCTGCGCCGCGGCGACGTGGTGCTGGTCGAAACGGGCGACGTGATTCCCGCCGACGGTGAAGTGATCGAAGGCGTGGCGTCCGTCGACGAGTCGGCCATCACGGGTGAATCCGCGCCTGTGATCCGCGAGTCGGGCGGCGACTTCTCATCGGTGACGGGCGGCACGCGCGTGCTGTCGGACTGGATCGTCGTGCGCGTCACGGCCAATCCTGGTGAAGCGTTCCTCGACCGCATGATCGCGATGGTCGAAGGCGCGAAGCGTCAGAAGACGCCGAATGAAATCGCGCTGACCATTCTGCTCGTCGCGTTGACCATTGTGCTGCTGCTCGCCACCGCGACGCTGCTGCCGTTCTCGATGTTCTCCGTCGAAGCCGCGAAGGCGGGGCACGTCGTGACGATCACCGCGCTCGTCGCGCTGCTCGTGTGCCTGATTCCGACGACGATCGGCGGCTTGTTGTCCGCGATCGGCGTGGCGGGCATGAGCCGCATGATGCAGGCGAACGTCATCGCGACGTCGGGCCGTGCCGTCGAAGCGGCTGGCGACGTCGACGTGCTGCTGCTCGACAAGACGGGCACGATCACGCTCGGCAACCGGCAGGCATCGACGTTCATTCCGGCGTCGAGCGTGAGCGAAGAGACGCTCGCGGATGCTGCGCAACTGTCGTCGCTCTCCGACGAAACGCCGGAAGGCCGCAGCATCGTCGTGCTCGCGAAGCAGCGCTTCAACATTCGTCAGCGCGACATGGCCGTTCTGCATCCCGTGTTTATCGCGTTCAGCGCGCAGACGCGCATGAGTGGCGTCGATCTCGCAGGCCGTGAAATCCGCAAGGGCGCTGCCGACGCAGTGAAGCAATACGTCGAAGCGAACGGCGGGCGTTTCCCGACCGATGTGTCGAACGCGGTCGCGGAAGTCGCGCGTCGCGGCAGCACGCCGCTCGTGGTGGCGGAAAAGACGGAAGGCCCGGCGCGCGTGCTCGGCGTGATCGAGTTGAAGGACGTGGTGAAGGGCGGTATCAAGGAGCGCTTTGCCGAACTGCGCAAGATGGGCATCAAGACCGTGATGGTGACGGGCGACAACCGTCTGACGGCGGCGGCCATCGCAGCGGAAGCGGGCGTCGACGATTTCCTCGCCGAAGCCACGCCGGAAACGAAGCTCGCGACGATCCGCGCGCATCAGGCGGAAGGCCGGCTTGTCGCGATGACGGGCGACGGCACCAACGATGCGCCGGCGCTCGCGCAGGCCGACGTCGCGGTCGCGATGAACACGGGCACGCAGGCAGCGAAGGAAGCGGGCAACATGGTCGATCTCGATTCGAATCCGACCAAGCTGATCGAGATCGTCGAGATCGGCAAGCAGATGCTGATGACGCGCGGCTCGTTGACGACGTTCTCGATTGCGAATGACGTCGCCAAGTACTTCGCGATCATTCCGGCCGCGTTCGCGACTACGTATCCGCAGTTGCGCGTGCTCGATGTGATGCATCTGAGCTCGCCGTCGTCGGCAATTTTGTCGGCGGTGATCTTCAATGCGCTGATCATCGTGGCGCTGATCCCGCTCGCGCTGAAGGGCGTGACGTATCGTCCGCTGGGCGCCGCATCGCTGTTGCGTCGTAATTTGCTGGTCTATGGGTTGGGCGGGATTCTGCTGCCGTTCCCGTTCATCAAGCTGATCGACATGGTGCTGACCGCGTGTGGCTGGGCCTGATGGCTGTGCGATCGTCGATAACTGAACGAGGAATCTGAATCATGAAATCGCTTTTTCGCCCGATGGTGGTGATCTTCGCCGTGCTGACGGCTGTGACCGGGCTTGCGTATCCTGCCGTGATGACGGCGTTCGGCCAGGCTGTCTTTCACGACCAGGCCAACGGCAGCATGCTCGAGAAGGACGGCAAGGTAGTCGGCTCACGGCTGATCGGGCAGCAGTTCGATGCGCCGCAGTACTTCTGGGGGCGTTTGTCGGCGACGGCGCCGATGCCGTATAACGCGCAGGGTTCGAGCGGCTCGAATATCGGGCCGATTAATCCGGCTCTCGCCGATGAGGTTAAAGGTCGTCTCGACGCTCTGAAGGCTGCTGGGCATATGCCTGCTGATACGGCTGTTCCTGTTGATCTCGTGACTTCTTCGGGTAGTGGTCTTGATCCGGAGATTTCGCCTGCGGCGGCGGCTTTTCAAGTTGAGCGGGTTGCTGCTGCGCGGAAGATGAATGCCAATGACGTGGCCGCTCTCGTTGATCGCTATACGCATGGGCGGCAGTTTGGGCTGTTTGGCGAGGCGCGGGTTAATGTGCTCGAGCTGAATCTGGCGCTGGATGACGCGCAGCGTGGATGAGTTGTGACCTTCCCGGGGCGACGTTTTTTTGGTGATGGCGTTGGCCCCGGGCTTTTTTTGGGTTTTTTCTGTCTGCGACGCTGGGTTGGTTTGCTTGGGTTTGCGGTGGCATCAGGTTTGGTTTTGTTGCTCTTGCGCTGGCATCCGCGTTTTGCCTCTGTGCTGGCATCCGCGTCTTGCCTTCGTGCTTCAAGCGTTGCCCCTGTGCGGGGCGGCACCTACTTTTCTTTGCCGCCGCAAAGAAAAGTAGGCAAAAGAAAGCGGCTAACACCGCCAACACTTGGCGTTTGCCCACGGGCCCTCAACGTTCCCACGCTTCACACGGCAGCGCAGTTGTTTGCGTTCGCTGCCAACGCTCTAAATGAGCGCCTCACCCGCTTCGAATACCCGTACTTGAGCGAGCGGCAGCGAATGGTATATGCCGCCCAGGTGGCAAACTGTGTGTAGGTTGTCGCGGCGTACAGCTTGGCACACTTACATGGTGGAACGCGTGCGCTATCGGTCCGGAGTGGAGCGTGTGTAGCACCTGGGCCGACACATAGTTTGCCACCTGGGCGGCAGTGGACTGTCTGGCATGGCATGCTGGGTTGCGGGTGCGTGAAGCCGGATGAGGCGCACCGCAAGAGCGCTGGCAACGAACGTGAATCGAGAAGTTGCCGCGTGAAGTAAGGGACCGGTTGGGGGCCCTCAGGCACGAAGAAGATTTGGCGGTGTTAGCCGCTTTCTTTTGCCTACTTTTCTTTGCGGCGGCAAAGAAAAGTAGGTGCCGCCCCGCACAGGGGCAACGCTTGAAGCACGCTAACAAATCGCGGATGCCAGCAAAAAAGCCAAGCGCACACGGGCAACGTGTGAAGTGCAGACACCACCTCGCGGATACGAGCAAAAACACCAGCAAACCAACCCAGCGTCGCAGACAAAAAACAAAAAAACCATGTCACCATATCCGCACGGAAGTGCAAAACCCCCAAACCCAACACCATGTCCCGCCCCGACCCCGACGAACTGCTCGACAAACTCCAGCGCGAAGAAGAAAAACGCCAGCGCGGCAAGCTGAAGATTTTTTTCGGCGCATCAGCCGGCGTCGGCAAGACCTATGCAATGTTGCAAGCAGCACGTCGCCGAAAAGACGAGAACATCGACGTAGTCGTAGGAATAGCGGAAACCCACGGCCGCAGCGAAACAGCCGCGCTGCTCAAAGACCTCGACGTGCTGCCGCTCGCCCGCATCGAATACCGCGGCCGCCTGCTAGGCGAATTCGACCTCGACGCCGCGCTCGAACGCAAACCGCAGTTGATCCTCGTCGACGAACTAGCCCACTCAAACGTACAAGGCGCACGCCACGCCAAACGCTGGCAAGACGTCTACGAACTGCTCGATGCCGGCATCGACGTCTACACGACCGTCAACGTCCAGCACCTCGAAAGCCTCAACGACGTCGTCGGCCAGATCACCGGCATCCGCGTGTGGGAAACGGTCCCCGACCGCGTCTTCGACCGCGCCGACGAAGTGACGCTCGTCGACCTGCCCGCCGAAGAACTGCTCGACCGCCTGCGCGACGGCAAGGTCTACATGCCGCAACAGGCCGAGCGCGCCGTGCGCAACTTCTTCCGCAAGGGCAATCTGATCGCGTTGCGCGAACTGGCGCTGCGCCGCACGGCCGATCGCGTCGATGCGCAAATGCGCGAGTACCGCGCCGATCGCTCGATTCAGCGCATCTGGCAGGCGCGCGAACGGCTCCTCGTGTGCGTCGGGCCCGGCCCCGAGGCGCCGCTGCTGGTGCGCGCGGCCGCGCGTCTCGCGGCGAGCCTGAAGGCGGACTGGATCGCCGTCTACGTCGAAACGCCAAAGCTGCAACGGCTCTCCGACGCACGCCGCGAACGCACGCTCGACGCGCTCAAGCTCGCCGCCGAACTCGGCGCGGAAACGGGAACGCTCGCGGGCGCCGACGCCGTCTCGACCTTGATCGGCTACGCCCGCGTGCGCAACGTGTCGAAGCTGATAGCGGGCGGCTCGTCGGCCACCGGCCTCGCGCGCTGGTTACGCCGCCCGTTCGGCGAGCGCCTCGCGGAACGCGCAAGCGACCTCGATCTCACGCTGATCCGCGCAAGCAACGACGAAGCAGGAACGACCCGCGATCGCCGCGCCGACGAAGAAGGACGCGCATGGCGAGATGCGCTGATCGCCGCGCGCGATCGCCGTTCGCCGCCGCGCAATTACGCGTGGGCAGTCGCGATCTGCGCGGGCGTGACGCTGATCGCGAGCCAGCTGATCGACCGGATCGATCTCGCGAACCTCGTAATGCTGTATCTGCTCGGCGTGATCTTCACGGCCGTGAAGTTGGGACGCGGGCCCGGCGTGATGCTGTCGTTCCTGTCCGTCGCCGCGTTCGATTTCTTCTTCGTGCCGCCGCGCATGTCGTTGTCGGTGTCGGATACGCAATACCTGCTGACCTTCCTCGGCATGCTGCTGACGTCGCTCGTGATCGGCCATCTGACGTCGAGCCTGCGGCACGAGGCGAGCGTCGCGCGCAGGCGCGAACAGCGCACAGGCGCCATGTACGCAATGGCGCGCGAACTGGCGGCGGCGCTGACGACGGAGCAGATCGTCGGCATCGGCAGCCGTCATGTGAGCGAGGTGTTTCGCGCGCGCGTCGCGGTGTTGTTGCCCGACAGCGCGGATCAGGTGAAGCAGAAAGTCGACGATCCCGACGAGACCATCATGCTCGACGCGACCTCGCTCGACGTCGATGTCGGCCAGTGGGTGTACGACCAGCAGAAGCCCGCGGGCCAGGGCACCGACACGCTGCCCGCCGCGAAGGCGCTCTATTTGCCGCTGCGCGCGCCGATGCGCACGCGCGGCGTGCTGGCCGTCTCGATGCAGGACAAGCACGAACTCGACGTGCCCGAGCAGCAGCGCATGCTGGACGCGTTCGCCGCGCAGATCGCGCTCGCGCTGGAGCGTGTGCATTACGTCGATATCGCGCGCGACGCGCTCGTGAACATGGAGTCCGAGCGGCTGCGTAACTCGCTGCTGTCGGCGATTTCGCACGATCTGCGCACGCCGCTCACGGCGATCGTCGGCTTTTCTTCGATGCTCGCCGGCCAGCCGCGCGACGCCAGCAACGAGGCGCAAGGCGAACTCGTCGACGCGATCCACGAAGAAGCGTTGCGCATGACGGGCATCGTCACGAATCTGCTCGACATGGCGCGTCTGCAGGCGGGCAGTCTGAAGCTGAACCGGCAATGGTCGCTGCTCGAAGAGACGGTCGGCTCGGCGCTGCGCGACTGCCGGCGCACGCTCGCGCGTCATCCCGTGCAGGTGTCGCTGCCCGCCGATCTGCCGTTGCTGCAGCTCGATGCCGTGCTACTCGAACGGCTCTTCGCGAACCTGTTCGAGAACGCGGCGAAGTACGTGCCGCCCGACACGCCGCTGACAATCGGCGCGCAGCGCATCGACGAGAACGGCAAGCAATTCGTGCGCGTAACCGTCGACGACACGGGACCGGGCTTGCCGCCCGGCATGGAAGCGCGCATCTTCGAGAAATTCACGCGCGGCGAAAAGGAATCAGCAAAGCCGGGCATCGGCCTCGGCCTTGCGATCTGCCGCGCGATCGCCGAGGCGCATGGCGGTAGAATTGGCGCGGCCAACCGCGTCGCCGCCGATGGCCGCATCGAAGGCGCGCGCTTCTGGTTCACGCTGCCCATCGAAACGCCGCCGCCCGTGCCTGACGGGTCCGACGTCCTCGACGACGACGCAGCGGTCGAACCGGACACCGAAGCGCACGCAGACCCGGACACCGATCCGCCTCATCGACAACAAGCCGACACGCATCCGAATACCCACTCATGAGTGACCTGAGCATCACTGTCGTACTGATCGAAGACGAACAACAGATTCGCCGCTTCGTGCGGGCATCGCTGGAAGGCGAGGGCATGGTCGTGTACGACGCGCCCACGGGCAAGCAGGGGCTGATCGAAGCCGCGACGCGCAAGCCCGACCTTGTGATCGTCGACCTCGGCCTGCCCGATACCGACGGCCTCGACGTGATCCGCGAACTGCGCGGCTGGAGCGAGCTGCCCGTGATCGTGCTGTCGGCGCGCACGCAGGAGAGCGAAAAGGTGGCCGCGCTCGACGCGGGCGCCGACGACTATCTGACCAAGCCGTTCGGCGTGTCCGAACTGCTCGCGCGGATCCGCGCGCATCTGCGTCGGCGCAACCAGGGCGGTGCCAACGAGACGCCGCAGGTGCACTTCGGCGGCGTGACGGTCGATCTGGCGCTGCGCCAGGTGTCGCGCGACGGCGAGCCCGTCCATCTGACGCCGCTCGAATACCGGCTGCTCGCCACGCTCGTGCGCCACGCGGGCCGCGTGCTCACGCACCGGCAGTTGCTGCGCGACGTGTGGGGGCCGTCACATGTGGAAAGCCATCACTATCTGCGCATCTACATGGCGCATTTGCGGCAGAAGCTGGAACGCGATCCGGCGCAGCCCGAGCATATCGTCACCGAGACGGGCGTCGGCTACCGGCTGGTCGGCGTCGCCTGATCCACCGTGACAGGGCGCGGCATGGGGTCGCGTTATATCGGATCAGGTATGAAAGGGCGGTAAAAATCGGTCCATTTTGATATAATGACGTACGGCAAGGACGACCTTGCTGCATCCGCTTTCAACGGGGACGGCCCCATCATCATTGGGAGTTCGTCTCATGTCCTGGATTCTTCTGTTTATCGCCGGTTTGCTGGAAGTCGCATGGGCGGCCGGTCTCAAGACATCCGAAGGTTTTACCCGCCTCTGGCCGTCCGTCTTCACGATTGTGACGGCGCTCGGCAGCTTCGTGCTGCTTGCAATGGCGATGCGCCAGTTGCCGCTCGGCACGGCCTACGCGGTCTGGACGGGCATCGGCGCGGTCGGCGCGTTCATTTTCGGCATCGTGATGATGGGCGAGGCAGTGACGGCGGCGCGCGTCGGCAGCGCGGTGCTGATCGTCGTCGGACTGATCGGTTTGAAGCTCTCGTCGGGGCACTGATCGGCCGCCCGCCGGCTCGCCAAAGCACGCCATTCGTCTGGAAATTGCCGCAATCACGCTACAAACCGCCGCGCAGCCGTGCGGTCGGCGGATTGACGTGGCTATAATGAGACGGAAATCACCCTGAAATTGCTCCGCGCGGCCTTGATGCGCGGGTCCGGCGGCTTCGGCGGGCGGAGCCACTGGCGCTTCCCACCGTTCCATGGCACAGCCGCCGGAACTGACGGCACGCGATGCGCGCCTCGGAGGCGGTCATGCTTGAACCTCTTTCGCTTGCAGCGGGCCTCTCCTGGGGCAGCGGCTTGCGCCTTTATCTGACCGTCCTGATAGCGGGCGTCTTCGGGCGCGCCGGTTTCATCCATCTTCCCGATACGCTGTCCGTGTTGCAGTCGCCGTGGGTGATCGGTGCAGCGGCCGTCCTGACGCTCGCCGAATTTCTCGCCGACAAGATTCCAGCGTTCGATTCGCTGTGGGATGCCGTCCACACGTTCATCCGCATTCCCGCAGGCGCCATGCTGGCCGTCGGCGCGCTCGGTCACGCCGATCCGGCGCTGATGACGGTCGCCGCGCTGGCAGGTGGCACGCTCGCCGGCGCGTCGCATCTGACTAAGGCGGGCACGCGGGCGCTGATCAATCTGTCGCCGGAGCCGGTCTCAAACATTGTCACGTCGTCGGCTGAGGACGGGCTCGTGTTCGGCGGGTTGCTGCTCGCGCTGTTCGTCCCCGTGCTGTTTCTCGTGCTGCTGGTCGGCTTCCTCGTGTTGGCGAGCTGGGTGCTGCCGCGCCTGTGGCGCGGTGTGCAGGGCGGCTTTCGCGGCATGGCGACGCATATGGTGTCGCGATTCGCGCGGAGCCGTCACGATTGAGCGAAGCCGAACGCGTCACCACCGAGGCTCCGCCCGAGCTTCCGCCTGAATCCCCGCGCGACCGCCATGAGCGGCGCGCGCCCGCGCACCGGCTGTCGCTGGGCCATTTGCTGCATCAGTCGCTGCGCATGACGGCGCGCGACTGGCGCGCGGGCGAACTGACGATGTTGCTGCTCGCGCTCGTGCTGGCCGTCGCGGCGCTGTCCAGCGTCGGCTTTCTGGCCGACCGGTTGCATCAAGGTCTCGAGCGCGATGCACGGCGCATGATCGCTGCCGATTTCATCGTCCGCTCCGACCATCCCGTCGATCCGCAATTCGCCGACAAGGCCAAAGCGCTCGGCCTCGACACGGCGACGACGGCGATTTTCCCAAGCATGGTCAACTCGACGGCTTCCACGCCTGGGTCACAGCCGGTCTCGCGGCTCGCGGCGGTGAAAGCGGTGTCGGCGGGCTATCCGCTGCGCGGCGAGCTGAAGATCGCGCTCACGGCGGGCGCGCCCGATCGTGAGGTACGCGGCATCCCGCCCCTTGGCGAGGTGTGGGTCGATCAGCAGATGCTGGACGCGCTGAAGGCGCGCATCGGCGACAAGGTGAAAGTGGGCGGGCGCGATTTCACGATTGGCGCCTTGATCACGCGCGAGCTGGATCGCGGTTTCGCGTTCGTCAATTTCTCGCCGCGCCTGATGATGCGCGCCGACGATCTCGCTTCGACGGGACTGACGGGCTACGGTAGCCGCGTCGCGTATCGCCTGCTGGTGGCGGGCGGCGACGAGCCGGTTGCGTCGTTTGCGAAGTGGGCGCATGAGCGCGTCGACAACGGCAAGATGCGCGGCTACGCGCTGGAGTCGCTGCAGGACGGCCAGCCGCAGGTGCGCCAGACGCTCGACCGCGCGAGCCACTTCCTCACGCTCGTGTCGCTGCTGACGGCGCTGCTTGCCGCTGTCGCGATCGCGATGGCCGCGCATCGGTACATGCGGCGGCATCTCGATAGCTGCGCGGCGATGCGCTGCCTTGGCGCAAGCCAGCGAACCCTGCGCGCGCTGTTCCTGTTCGAATTCGCGGGACTCGGTCTGGTCGGCGGCGTGGCGGGCGTGGTGCTTGGCTTCGGCGGGCATCTCGCGCTCTTCTGGTGGCTCGGCAGCCTGATCGACGTGTCGTTGCCGTATCCGACTGTCTGGCCCGCGCTCGAAGGCATCGCCGCCGGTCTCGTGCTGCTGGTCGGTTTCGCGCTGCCGCCGCTGTTGCCGTTGACGCATGTGCCGCCCGTGCGCGTGCTGCGTCGCGAGTGGGGCGAAGAAGGGCGCACCGCGTGGGCGGCCTACGCGCTCGGCATCGTGCTGTTCGCGGGGCTGCTGATTCTCGCCGCGGGCGAACTGAAGATCGGCGGGATCGTCGCGGGCGGCTTCGCGGGCGGCCTGCTGCTGTTCGCACTGATCGCGCGTCTGGCGCTGTGGGGCGCGGCACGTGTCGTGCGCAGCGAGCGCTTTCATATCGGCATTGGCTGGCGCTATGCGCTTGCGTCGCTGGAGCGCCGCTCGAATTCGAGCGCGCTACAGATCACCGCGCTCGCGATCGGCCTGATGTGCCTGCTGCTGATCGCGATGACGCGCAACGATCTGATCGAAGGCTGGCAGCGTTCGACGCCGCCCGACGCGCCGAACGAATTCATCATCGACATCCAGCCTGACCAGCGCGATCTCGTTACGAACTATCTGTCGGGGCACGGTTTTCCCGGCGTAGAGCTTGCGCCGATGGTGCGCGGCCGCCTGATCGCGATCAACGACAAGCCCGTCAATCCCGACGACTTCAAGAGCGAGGACGCGCGACGGCTGGTGGATCGCGAGTTCAACCTTTCGTACACGACACAGTTGCCGGGCGACAACCGGGTTGTGTCAGGCGAGTGGTACGGCAACGCGACGAATCCGCAGATTTCTATCGAACAGGGCCTCGCGAAGATTCTCAAGGTGAAGGTCGGCGACACGCTGCGCTTCGACGTGACGGGCCTGCAGGTCGACGCGCCCGTGACGAGCGTGCGCAAGCTCGACTGGAGCTCGTTCAAGGTCAACTTCTTCGTCGTGATGCCGCCCGCCGCGCTGAAGGACTATCCGGCGACCTTCATCACGAGCTTCCATGTGCCGCCCGGGCAGCGCGCGGTGATCGACGGACTGATCGGCCAGTATCCGAACCTCACCGCGATCGATACCGCGCCGATTCTTGCGCAGGTGCAGCGCGTGATCGGCCAGGTGATCGGCGCCGTGCAGTTCCTGTTCGGCTTCACACTGTTCGCGGGCGTGCTGGTGTTGTACGCCGCGCTCGCGGGCACGCGCGACGAGCGTATGCGAGAATCCGCGCTGCTGCGCGCGCTCGGCGCGTCGCACGCGCAGGTGCGCGCGGTGCAGGTCGCGGAGTTCGTCGTGGTCGGTGCGTTGTCGGGGCTGATGGCGGCGATCGGCTCGCAGCTGATCGGCTTCGTGCTCGCGTCGCGCGTGTTCGACTTTTCGATCAACTTCAACCCGTGGCTCCTGCCCGCGGGTATTGCGGCGGGCGTGGTGTGCGCGGCCGTTGGCGGGTGGCTCAGCCTGCGGCATGTGCTGATGCGGCCCGCGCTGCAATCGCTGCGCGATGCGTGATGCTTGATGTGTGTAGCAGCGTCCGCCTTCCTGAAATTCCTTTGACTGTGTAGTTGCCCGTATGACTGATCCGATTGACGAAGCGCCGTCGCAGCCGACAGCCTTCGAACTGGTGGGCGGCGAAGCGCGCGTGCGCGAAATCGTCGACCGTTTTTACGACCTGATGGACCTCGAAGCCGACTTCGCCGATATCCGCAAGCTGCATCCGCCGACGCTCGACGGCTCGCGCGACAAGCTGTTCTGGTTCCTGTGCGGCTGGCTCGGCGGCCCCGATCATTACATCAGCCGCTTCGGCCATCCGCGTCTGCGCGCGCGGCATCTGCCGTTCCAGATTGCGTCGGTGGAGCGCGATCAGTGGCTGCGCTGCATGGCGTGGGCGATGGACGACGTCGGCCTGCCCGAGCCGCTGCGTGAACGCCTGCTGCATTCGTTCTTCGATACGGCCGACTGGATGCGCAATCATCCGGGCTGACGTTCTGGCCGACAGCGAGCGGAAGTGCTGCGCGTCGTAAAAGCGTCGTGCCAGAGTGGCCGGTACAGTTCGGTCGGGAGTGCTTCGATCTGAACGCGGCGGGCGTTGGCGGCATCGGCATAATGTCCGCTGGCACGACAAAAGCACAAAGGAGACTCCCTATGACGACGCGCGCGCTGTTTCGCGACGACGCCTATCTGACCCACTGCGACGCGACCATCACCGCGCTCGACGAGCAGGGCATCCATCTCGATCAAACCGTGTTTTATCCCCTCGGCGGCGGCCAGGCGGGCGACGCGGGCGCATTTGCGCTCGCCGACGGCACGCGTATCGAGATCGCCGACACTCGCAAGGCGAAGTTCGAAGGCGCGACGCCCGACGACGCCGTCCACGTTCCCGCGCCCGGCCAGGAAGCGCTGCTCGCGCAGCTTGCGGTTGGCCAGAAGGTGACGGCGCAGATCGACTGGACGCGCCGCTACCGGCACATGCGCCTGCACACGGCGAGCCACCTGATGTGCGCGGTGCTGCCGTATCCCGTCGATGGCTGCAGCATCACGTCCGACTACGCACGCCTCGACTTCGCGACCGTCGAGCCCATTGAACGCGAGCTCGTCGAAACGCGGCTCGCAGAGCTGGTGGGCGGCGCGCACGCGGTGGCAACGCAATGGATCACCGACGATGAAATGGCGGCGCGCCCCGAACTGGTCCGCACGATGAGCGTGAAGCCGCCGATCGGCCTCGGGCGCGTGCGGCTGCTGCGCATCGAAGGCGTCGATCTGCAACCGTGTGGCGGTACACATGTGCACAACACGGAAGAGATCGGCGCGCTGCGCGTCGCGAAGCTGGAAAAGAAAAGCGCGCGCACGCGGCGGCTCGTGCTGGAGTTCGCATGAGCGTGCGTTTCGACGCGGCGGCGTACTCGCCGGAAGCGGACTACGAGGCACTCGATCCGACCGCGCGCGATGTGCTCGATTGCTGGTTCGGCACGCCGGGTTCGGATGAATATGGCAAGGACCAGAAGCGCTGGTTCAAACGCAGCGACGCGTTCGACGCGATGCTGCGCGAGCGTTTCGGTACGTCGATCGAAGCGGCGCTCGCGCATGAACTCAATGCATGGCTCGCGACGCCGCTCGGCTCGCTGGCGCTCGTGATCGTGCTCGACCAGTTCACGCGCAACTGTCATCGGCGAACGGCGCGCATGTACGACGGCGACGCGCAGGCGATGACCATCACGCGCCGCATGATCGAAGAGGGCAGCGATGTGTTGCTGCCGACCGTCTATCACCGCGCGTTCGCGTACATTCCGTTCGAGCACGATGAGACGGTGGAAGGGCAGCGTGAAGGCGTGCGTCTTTACACGCTGCTCGAAGCACAAGGGCTGGACCCTTCGTATGCGCGCTCGGCTGTGCGGCATGCGCAGATCGTCGAGCGCTTCGGACGCTTTCCGCATCGCAATGCGCTGCTCGGGCGTCCGTCGAGCGATGAGGAGGTCGCGTTTTTGCGCGAGCCGGGGTCGTCGTTCTAGATTTGCTCAGCGGCCCGCGCTGACATCCAGCAGTGCGCCGTTCACATACGACGACGCGTCACTCACCAACCAGACGATTGCTTCAGCGACTTCGTCGGCCGTTCCCGGACGGCCTAGCGGCGTCTGCACGCCGAGCACCGCGGCGCGGTCGGGACGGCCGCCGCTCGCGTGGATGTCGGTGTCGATCAGTCCGGGGCGCACTGCGTTCACGCGGATGCCCTGCGGGCCGAGTTCTTTCGCGAGGCCGATCGTCATCGTGTCGACCGCGCCCTTCGAGCCGGCGTAATCGACGTATTCGTTCGGCGAGCCAAGCCGCGACGCCGCCGACGATACATTGACGATCACGCCGCCATGTCCGCCACGATCCTTCGACATGCGCCGCGCCGCCTCTCGCGCGCACAGATACGCGCCGTACACATTGACGTCGAACATGCGCTTCAGGCGCGTGGCGTCCATATCGGCGAGCGGCATCGAAGGCGCGACGATACCCGCGTTGTTGACGAGCGCGTCGATGCGGCCAAACGCATGCTCCACCGCATCGAACATCGCGATGACTTGCGCTTCGTCGGCGACGTCGCCCGCGATCAGGCGCGCGTGGCCGCCTGCGCGCCCGACTTCGGCGGCCGTTTGTTTGGCGGCCGCTTCATTAGTTGCGTAGTTCACGCCGACCGACCAGCCGTGCGCGCCGAGCATGCGCGCCGTCGCGCGACCGATGCCGCGGCTCGCGCCCGTGATCAGAACCACTTTCGTCATGCTTGCCCCTCGCTATGCAGCAGGAAAGCGCTCAACGTGCATCACACGCGCTCGCGGTTGTCCGCCCACTTGTCGCTTGTGGGCGGTTGGTAGCGTTGCAGCTTCTCGATCAGGGCGGCGGGATCGCTGTCGACCTGCAGGATGTCGAAGTACGTCTGGCGCATGAAGCCCTCCTGCACCGTGTGTTCGAGCATCGCGATCAACGGATCGTAGAAGCCGTCGATATTCAGCACGGCCACTGCCTTCTGATGATAGCCAAGCTGCGCCCACGTGTAGACCTCGAACAGCTCTTCGAGCGTGCCTGCGCCGCCCGGCATCGCGACGAACGCGTCGGAGAGATCGGCCATCATCTTCTTGCGTTGATGCATGTCGGGCACGACGTGCAGTTCCGACAGGCCGTTGTGGCCGACTTCCTTGTTGACCAGCAACTCGGGAATCACGCCAATCGCGCGGCCGCCCGCGGCCATGACTTCGTCGGCGATCACGCCCATCAGGCCGACTTTGCCGCCGCCGTAGACGAGCGACAGGTTCGCCGCGACGAGCGCGCGTCCGAACGCCTTCGCGGCCTCGCGGTATAGCGGTTTGACTCCGTTGGAGGAGCCGCAATAGACACAGACTGCCTTCATCGTTACCTGTCCTTCGATTCGTTGCGAGGTTCGCGCGGCGGCAGATAGTCGTAGAACTCGCGCTGCGGATGCTTGCCCGACACCAGATCGTCGAACAGTTCGCGCGAGCGTCCGCGCAGATACGGCGCCATCAGCGACACGATCTGTACGCTGACCTGATGCAGTTCGGCCTGGATCGCTTCCTGTTCGTTGTACTTGCGCGGATTCATGACGAACTGATACGACAGCCAGTAGGTCGCGATCACGCCGATGTTGGTCGCGATGACTTTGAGCTCGTCGGGTGTCGCGACCATTTCGTTGTCGGCCACGAGCTGCTCGCAGAACTGGCTCGCGAAGCGCACCTTGTGGCTGATGATCTGTTTGAAGTGTGTTTCCAGCGTGCGGTTGCGTGCGAGCAGATCGTTCAGGTCGCGATACAGGAAGCGGTAGCGCCATGTGAAATCGACCATGTACTGCAGATACGACCACATTTCGTCGATGGTTGCGCGATGGTCGTCCGGGAAACGCAGACGCTTTTCGATCTCCTGCTCGAACTGGCTGAAGATGCTGTTGATGATGTCGTCTTTGTTGCGGAAGTGGTAGTACAGGTTGCCTGGACTGATTTCCATTTCCTCGGCGATCGTCGTCGTCGTGACGTTCGGCTCGCCGATCTCGTTGAAGAGCTTCAACGATAGCTCGAGAATCCGTTCGCGCGTGCGGCGGGGAGGTTTGGCTTCCATATCGTCCTTGGCGGGCTTGCTGCGCTGCCCGGGCTGGGGTTTTGGGGTTTGTTCAGGCTGTCTTCCCGATTATAAACCGACCGTTCGATGGGATTTGGTTCTGTCTGCGACGCTGGTTTGGTTTTGGGTTTTTGCTGCGCGGGCGGGTTTGTTTGGGGTTTTGGCTGTGCGCGGGCATCCGCGTTATGCCTTTGTGGCGCGGCTGGTTTGGTTGTTCTAGCCTTTTCGCCGGCATCCGCGATTTGCCTTCGCGCTTCAAGCGTCGCCCCTGTGCGGGGCGGCACCTACTTTTCTTTGCCGCCGCAAAGAAAAGTAGGCAAAAGAAA
>NZ_JAWRXV010000656.1:0-277 GCF_046534875.1 Paraburkholderia sp. SIMBA_054
ATAGAGGTGTAATATAGGACAAGTCGCCGATGACATTAACGTCGCAAGCGACAAACGAAATAAAAAACTTAGTTGACATTAACTAACGAAGATGTTAACATAAGGAAGTCGCAAATGAGCGACCAAGTAGTTCTTTGAAAACTGAACGAAACAAACAACGTGAAACGTCAATTTTTATTTTTAGATGCTAGACAAACTAACTTTATTGGAGAGTTTGATCCTGGCTCAGGATGAACGCTGGCGGCGTGCCTAATACATGCAAGTCGAGCGAATGGAA
>NZ_JAWRXV010000657.1:0-277 GCF_046534875.1 Paraburkholderia sp. SIMBA_054
CCGGATATTCGACAACCTCGACCTTCTTGATGCAATCCTGGGCCAGACGGGCAGCCGGGCCACCGATGGAGCCCAGATAGAACCCACGGTGCTGGCCGCAGGCTTCGCGCACCTGACGCGAACGGTTGCCCTTGGCGAGCATCACCATGGAGCCGCCAAAGGACTGGAACTGGTCCACATAGGAATCCATACGGCCTGCCGTGGTTGGCCCGAACGAGCCGGAAGCATAACCGGCAGGCGTCTTGGCCGGGCCAGCATAATAGATCGGGTGGTTCTT
>NZ_JAWRXV010000658.1:0-277 GCF_046534875.1 Paraburkholderia sp. SIMBA_054
GCGCGAGCGCAAAGTTCGACACGTGGTCGCGACGCATGCGTCGGCGTTCGACCGGTGAGAGTATCGAGAACAGGTCGGCAATCAGCGGGCCAATTGCAATGCCGAGAAAATAGCTGACGCTCAGGTTGACGCCGTGACTGCGCGTGAGCGTTTGCAATCCGACTATCAGCAACACGAACGGAATCAGTAGAAGCACCGAAGCCCACCGTCCCGCCGAAAAGTACGCGATGCAAACCGCCGCGAACAGAAACACCCACGGCGCGGCGCGCGTGATCAG
>NZ_JAWRXV010000103.1:0-19916 GCF_046534875.1 Paraburkholderia sp. SIMBA_054
GCAGGCAAGCTCGACTTCTCGGGCTTCAATCCACATGCCTCGTGAGCCGCATTAGCCACTCCACTTTTGAAATAGCCGTATTTAATGAATCGCAAGCAAAAGCCATCGGAAGGCCCAGGACGGTCGAAACCCCTTCAGTCTGCCTCTGCACGACTCGCGCGCAAAAACCGCCGAGTCGATCCGCGCCGCTTATCCTTGGCGGCGCCGACGCTAGCCAGGTTTCGCGAACGTCCGACTGGCCCAAGTTAGCCAGCAGTCGCCGAAGATTTGATGAACGGCGGCCGAACCAATCCCGCGCGAGACCTTGCGCGACCTTGCACCGGTACGCAAGCGATATCCGGGTCGCGGAATCTCCTGCCGCGCCGGGCGAGCGCACCCAGTTGTGACCGCATGTTGGACAACATAGGGGCAGCCTGAAATTGCACGCCTGCAGCCGGTAGGTCATCAAGACCTCGCCACATTGGATGCAACGGTCACGGAGTGGACTGCCGTGGACCGGGCATGTCTTGCACCCGTCGGATTGAAAGACGGCGAGATGAATGCCGCGCGTCGCACACTGCATGCACCACATCAATTGTTGCAATCCGGCACTTCGCGGGTCGTCGCTAACCGGCAAAAACGCAGCCGCGACGTCGCAGAGCGGAATGCACATCAGAGCGGACATCCGGAGGAGATCAAACTGACGCATGTCGCGCAGGTCAATGCCGTGTTTCAGAGTGCAGCGGCTGGGCTTTCGTAAAAAAAGTTGCGCCAACGCTGTACACGACAACGCGTTCAATTGCTGGAACCTGGCGAACAGCATGAACGCAGACTGACCTGGCAGATTCCAGTCGTCGCGCCAGCACCATTCGCCGACTTGCCAATCGTCGGCGCCGGGGAGCAGAATCTCGAAGCGACTTTTCATAGTCCAGCGGATACGTCGTCAACGAATACGATGCGCAAATCTTCCAGCGCCGCAACGTAGTTGGATTCGTCTACCGCTTGCGCCCACAATGCCGGGCTGAGTGCAAAATCCATCGCATCGTGGTTCATGTTCTCGACGAGCGCGATCTCGATAGTGCGCGCGACATACTCCATCGGCACCTCCATCTTGAAATCAAACCTCGCGCGCCGGTGGGCAGCATCGAAAGCGTCCCACAACGCGAGGTGCTGCTTCTCAAGGCGGAAGCCGGTGTCGAATGCGCGTTGCAGAAAGTAGCGCGTGTAAGGCCAGTCACTGCCGTCTGGAAAAGTTGACGTGTCGTAGGCGGCGAGCGACATTTTCAGATCGTCGGCGGCACGAAAGCCCTCGAACCGCAGCTCATCGACCATGAAACGGGACACGATCTGCGAGGTGTCCACGCTCTGTCGGAACGAACTCTTGCGGTTCAGGATCCCAGGTTGACCGACCAGGAATGTGAACATCCGCACGCCCCGACGCTCGAGTTCGTCCTGCACGTCCCGCAGCCATTCGTAGTGTTCGAGCTCGAGCCGCTGCGCTTCGTCGACAAATACGATCAGTTTGTTGCCGGCGGAACGTTCGACCAGTTCGGCCAGCTTATGGTAGAGGCGTAGTCGGCGCTGCAACGCCGTACCGCTATCCGGGCGCCCATGTCGTGCCGCCTCGAGCAGCATGCCGAAAAACAGCGCTTCCGAGCGCGACGGATTGCGCGGCATGCCGATCGTCAGGATTGCCACGCGAGGCAGCTCCAGATGCAGTAGCCGGACACAGTACCGGATCGCATAGGTCTTGCCCCAGCGAGTGTGCCCATAGATGACAGCTCCAGCGACGCCGCGTCGGATGCACTGGCGGACGCGTGAGTACATTGCCGCGATTGCCGGGGTGGGCACCATGTACGCCTGGTTCACGAGCGGATGCGCCGATGGATCAACGGGGCGTTTCAGCGAATCAGGCATCGTTTACCCGAACGTAAAAATCTGCGTGAGCCACGGTGCGTCCGGCGTCTTTCGGGCAGGTGTTTCTGCTGCCGGCGCTTCGCTTTTCACAGCTGGGCCGGGATGTGCCACATCAGGTGACGGTAGTGCCTGATGCGACTTCGCCCGGTCTGTCAGCATGCGCGCCAGGTCATTAGCGTCGCGTGTATGACTTCGCGCCTGTTCCTTCTTGTAGGCAAACCACGCGCCAACGGGATCGCTGCCGCGCACCGACAGCTTTCGCTGATGGATCAGTGAGAAGATTTCCTGTCGCACGCGCAGCGAATGTGGCGTAAAGCACCAGGGACGCGCGGCAGTCAACACACCCAGTTCTGACCCGTCCATATGGAACGCGTGCAAATGGCGGATGTCCTTGACGTTGAAATAGATGCGAAGCTGCTTGCCGATCAACCCTGCGATGCCAGACAGCACGCGACTGTCATACCGCACGTGCTCGAAATTGATATGTGGACGGTCGCTGCGGCTCACGTTGCCGCGGATCGTGACAACGCGGGTCTCCTGAAGCAGGCACAAAGTGCTGCGTCGGGTCGCTGGTAGCACACGCAGCAGGCCGTCCTGTTTTGCGAGCAGGAACTGCATTGCCTCCAGCGGCGTACGCCCGCCCAGGCGGCTCGCCATTGTAGTTGGCGAGAACCACGTCGATCACATCCTCGAGTTCGTCGAGCGTCATCATCAGCGAGGTTTTCTCGCCGACGTCGTTGAGCACACGTTCGACTGCGCGCGGATCGCTGCCCGTGGTGGCCGGCAATCTGTGCGCGAAATGCGACGCGAGCTGATCGAAGAAGCGCTCAATCAGCGCGCGTTCGTTCTTCTGGCCCAGTGGCCCGTTGTCGGCTGTGCAGCCGATGACCTGGGTCAGGCGCTCAAGTGTCGCCTTCGCGAAATGTGCCTTCGCTGCGTCAAAGCGGAACGTGCCCCAGCACGCCCACGCGGTACCGGGGATCGCCTCGGACGGGAAGCCTCCGCCGGGCCTGACCGCCAGCCCCGGAATCTTCGAAGCGCGGGCTGTGTGTGGTACCAAGCTCGCCTGCAAGGCTGCGGCAATGTCGTCCTTGTTGTACTCGCGGCCAAGCGCGAGCGCATAGCCAATTACTGCACGGGTTGCCACATCGAGCACCAGCAGGATCCAGATCCTGTGCAGCACGAGCAATGTTTCGAATCCGAACGGATCGTCGATGCGCAGCGTCAGGCGCGCGTCGATCTTGTGACCGTCGAATTCGACCGCCTCAAATGGACGGGTTGCGGGTTTGCGAACGGCTTCAGGATCGTCGTTCCAGCGATGGCTGATCTGCTGGGCGCCTGCTGCCCGAGCCGCCGCGTCGAAATCCCGAGTCGACAGCGCGAGGGCGTGACTGGCAAGCGATCGCTCGCCGAGATATTTCTGGTTGAAAGGATATTCGTGTGCCTGAATGCCCGCCTGCCGGCATTGCGCAAGAAAGCCTCCGTGGAGTCGCCACAGGTGCCGATGCACTTCGGTGAGCGCTGCATGCTTCCTGCTGCGTTCGGCGACCTTGCGTTCGAGCCAGCGTGCGATGTCTGGGTAACGCTGCAGCAACTGGCTGAAGGCGCCGCTGGCGTTGCTTGCGATGCCCTCACGGGATGGTTTGACCGGCGACCGGCGGTCGTAGCACCCCGTCAGCCTGCAATGGACGGGTGGTGGGCGTAGGCCGTAATAATTTTGTCACTACCCTTCCCTAGCAACCACGGGCCAAAGCGCGATCGTGTTGTCACTTTTATTTCACTTCGAATTGCAATGAAAGTGTCAACTCACGTAAGTCCGTATTAATTTTGTCAACTGGCCTCCTACACTTCGAATCCCGTCCGCAACCTATTGATCTTATGGAAGATGCTGCGCATCGCAGAGCCGGTCGCGCTCGCCCGTCCACGCGGCGCGCATCGGTTCGAAGCGTTCAGCCCAAAGCTCGGGCGCCGGGTGACGTTTTACCGACGCCCGCTGTTGGAGCAGTGGCTGTTGCTCGAGGCAAGCCCGAGAGTGATCACGTTTTGCGAGCGTCCGGGCTATGTCCTGATCGACGGGTCCCGGCAGCTTGCCGATTTTTGGGTCCGCTACGTTGATATTGAAGAATTAGTTATCCTAGACGATTCGGCGTCGGAGTGTAGCGTAATCAGATCACGTCGTGACATCGACGACGCCGCGTTGCCGATCCGGATAGTCGCGCCCGCCGAGTTTGCCGCCGCGCGTACCTGGACCGACAACTGGAAGCACATGCTCCCCTACCTTGTCGCCAACGAAGGGCTTGTTCCGTCAACCTTGCCCCGCGCGATCGTCGGGTTCCTGGGAGAACCGCAACGATTGCTCGCTGTTGAACGCGAATTCTCCGCAGTCGATCCGGTCCTGGTCCGAACTGCCCTGTTTGACCTGCTCCATCGCGGACGCGTCAGCGCGCCCGAGCTTCACGCGGAACCGCTATCGCTGCTCACGTCATTCGCGGCTTCGGAGGGGACATCATGAGCCGCCGCAAACTGGAGTTGCAGTCAATCGACGTGAGCGCCTGGCCTACTGTCGCCTTTACCGAACTGGACGATGTGGCGCGGGCCACATTCGAGACACGTCAACAGGCCGTGTTGCGCTACACGGCGGGAGAGTCGGTCAAGGCAATCGAGCGATCAACGGGCATCAATCGCCGGCAACTGTACCGATGGCTCGAGCGAGCCCAGACACCACACCCTGATGGACGTCCCTTCGGCTTCCGGGCGCTCATTCGCTATTTGCGCATCGCGGACTATGAGCGGGTGCGCGATGTACAAGTGCGAGGCGAGCACGGCAGCCGGGGCACCGCTGGTGCATTGACGCAGCTGTTCGAGCGATACCCTGAGTTGACAGGATGGCTTCTGCTTCAGGTCAAACAGCGCAGGGTGCTGCTCGAGCAGCGGCATACGGATGGCCAACTGCGCACGCGCCTGCGCGGTTTGCAATCGATGCACGATGAATTCCTGCGCCGATGTCGATCATTGGGATTGACGGCGGCCGACTACCCCTTCAACACCGGCGACCATGCGCTTCGCTCGCTGTCCCGACGGTTGAAGGCGGAGCTGCTGCGCACGTTTGGCACAGCGGCACGCTCAGCCGGCGCCTCGCACCTTAAGGGCCTGCCCCGGCTTGACGGCGCGGACGCACCTGCGGCGGTCCGGCCGTACCAGGTCGTCGAATTTGATGGTCATCGGCTCGATATCAGGCTCAAGGTTGTCGTGCGAGATCCGCTCGGTTTCGCGCACGAATTCGATTTGGAACGGGTATGGCTCCTGGTAATCATCGATGTGTGCACGCGTGCTGTGCTCGGCTATCACATAGCGTTTCGCGAATACAGCCGCTATGACGTCGTCAAGACAATCGAGAATGCACTCGAGCCCCATCGTGCGCGAATGTTCACCATCGCAGGGCTTGGGTATGGACCACAGGACGGCTTTCCGTCGGATCGCTTGCCCGAACTCGCGTACGTCACGTGGGAGTGGATCAAGCTCGACAACGCAAAGGCCAATCTCGCAAGGGAAACACTGAATTCGTTGTGCGAGTTTGTTGGTTGTGTCGCTGACGCCGGACCGAAGTACAGCCCCGATGAGCGGCCCTATATTGAGAGGTTTTTTGGGACAATCGCGAGCCGCCTCTCATCGCGTTTGCCTGGCTATACGGGTGCTCATCCTCGCGATCTGCGTCGGGCACTCGCAGATCCGAAGGGCGACCTGAGGCTCTACGTCTCACTCGACGAACTCTCGGAACTCGTTGAGTACAGCATTTCCCGCTACAACGGCACCCCGCACGCCGGCCTTAACAACGCAACGCCACTCGAAGCGATGGAATATTTCGTGCGCGGCAAACAGACGCTTGTGAGATGGCTGGCCCAGGCGCGTCGCCAGACACTTTGCCTGATGCAATCGGCACGGCGATGCCGGGTGCGCGCCTATCTCTCTCAAGGCGTGCGTCCGCATATCAACCTGCATGGTGTGCGGTACACGAGCCGGTTGCTCGCGGCAGGCACGCATCTGATCGGCGAGTATCTGCTGGTCTACATGAACGCTGACGACTTGCGCTCAGTGCGCGCCTTCGTGACGAGTGGCGAGGAACTGGGTGTCCTCGAGGCGCAAGGGGCGTGGGGCGTAGTGCCGCACAATCTGAAACTGCGCCAGGAGATTCTCAAGCAATCTGGCAAGCGCCGACGCCATAGTGCTGCGAACGATGCCAATCCAATCGAGGCATACGTCCAGCAAAAGCTCACGCAGGCGAGGAAGACGCGGAAAGCAGCGACGGAGCTCGCCCATGTGACGCGGATACTGACTTCAGCTCCGACAGTGCGCACGCCTGTCGGACCGAAACATCCGGTCGAGACAGAGACTGCGACAATGATCGCAGCGCCAACCCCGGGCACACAACCGGTGACGGACATCGATCTCTTGCCACGGTTATCGGTGCGCCCACGCAAGCTCTCCATCGGTACTGGCCAGGTCTTCTGATTTCGTCGCTCACGCAAGGAGGTGCATCATGTCGCTAGAAGTGCCGCGTCCGATTGATCCTTCACTGCATCCGCTCGTCACGGGCAATTACCGCCTGGCGACGCCCGCGATCGAAGCGTTCTACGAACTTGTCACCCGCTGCCTGCGCTATCGGATCCCTGGCGCGCTTATCTATGGACCGCCGCGCATTGGCAAAACCCGGGCGATCGAGTACGTGCGGCTCCTGCTTGCGCGTCGGCACCCGAAGATGTCCAGCTACCATGCACAGTGCGAGCACAAGCCGAAACACGCGGAAGGCCCATTCTTCAGCAATCTGCTTGAGGCCGTCGGTGATCATGCTCCGCACGCGGGTACGAGCTCGGCAAAGCGCAGTCGCCTCTCGCTGCGTATCCGCGAGGCCGCGGCCCGCTCCGGGAGCGGCACCGTACTCCTGTTCTGCGATGAAAGCCAACGCTACAACGAGAATGAGTATGAATGGCTGCGTGATGTGCATGACGCGCTCGATCGCCAGCAGATCAAGCTCTTCACGTTCCTCGTCGGCCAGCAGGAACTGGTCGCGCAGAAGACAGCCTTGCAGGTCGCAGGCAAAACGCAGATTGTTGCGCGTCTGATGGTCGAGGACCTCGCGTTCTACGGCATCAGGAACGCCGGGGATGTCGCCACGTGCCTGAATGGCTACGATCAGACCGCGTATCCGGAAGGTTCTCATTGGAGCTTCACGCGGTTCTACATCCCACAGGCGTTTGACGCCGGCTATCGCCTGGTCGCCGACTCGGGCACGCTTTGGCAAGCATTTGAGGCTGCACATCATAAGGCGAGCCTGCCTGGTAACCTCGAGATACCGATGGATTCGTTTACCCGGGCTGTCGAGATTGTGCTCAAGGAAAGTGAACTCAAGGACGCCCCGGGCCACTGCCCTGATGCTGGCTTGTGGACTCACGCGGTTCAGCACTGCGGCTATGTTCAGTCCCGCCACGCGACGGGCCGCGTGCTGGCAACGGTGTGATCCCGTGGCACTCATACGGCCGCGCTTCCCGATTCTGGCGTTTGATGAGTTAGAGCTTTCGCTTTCGCGAGGAAGCGCGTTGAATCCGAAGTGGCTAATGCCCGGCGAATCGCTTGTCTCAATCCTGTGGAAGTTCGCGTGCGCCAACGTACTGTCCGGAGACGCGCTCGTGCATCTGATCAGCCCGTGTGTTGATCCTTCTGAGGGCGTAGCACCTGTGCGCGACAACATCGAACTCGCGCGTCTGTGCCGCGTACTCCGTTTGTCCGAAGGCGTGTTGCGGACGTCCTTGCTTGATGCAGCCCTTGCCGTTCCGACTCACCCGACTTTCCGACATTGCAGACTGTGCGCTGCGCATGGCTACCACAGCGTGCTATATCAACTTGAGGAGGAAGAGCGCTGCCCCGTACATCATCAACCACTCGACACACGCTGTCTGCATTGCGGTGACGAGACGCCGTTCATCGTCAGCGCCAGCGTAATCGAGGCTCCGTTTCGATGCTTAGGGTGCCGTTCCCATTTCAGTTATGGTCGACTTTCGCTCCGCTCGACCATTCCCGCGATGCCCAGGCAGGACCGCATGGCGCTCAGTCGCCACTGGCTGCTGCGCTCGGGTAACGACATGAACGATGGCTCCGGAAATGCGTGATCGCGAGTTGTCGGCGCCGGCATATCGAAAGCAGTTGGAGACACTTTTATTTCGTTTCCCGTAACCGCCTGAATCTGCTGAAGTTTTTCGCGCCGCTGCGTCATACGAACGCGAGTTGACAGAATTATTAGCGCAGCGGGGACACTTTTAATACGGTCTACGCCGGCGACGTGCTCGTGCATCTGATCAGCCCGTGCGTTGATCCGTCGGAGGGCGTAGCACCTGTCCGCGACGACATCGAATTCACGCGCCTGTGCCGCATACTCCGGCTGCCAGAAGGCGTGTTGCGGGTGTCTTTGCTTGATGCAGCGCTTCCCGGTCGGCCTCACCCGGCTTTCCGCTATTGCAAACTGTGCGCCGCGCATGGCTACCACAGCGTGCTACATCAGCTTGAGGATGAAGATCGCTGCCCCGCACATCATCAATCACTCGACACACGTTGTCCGCACTGCGGTGGCGAGACGCCGTACATCGTCAGCGCCAGCGTAATCGAGGCTCCGTTTCGATGCCTATCGTGCCGTTCCCATTTCAGTTATGGTCGACTTTCGCTCCTCTCGACCATCCCTGCGATGCGCAGGCAGGACCGCATTGCCATGAGACGTCGCTTGCTGCTGCGGTTGGAAAATACGGTCGACACCGTGGGCCCCAAGGTGGCAACGCCCGTCGTAATTGACACTTCGCAATGCCAGGCCAGTGACAACTTTACTTCGTTTCCTGCAAGTCGCTGATCTCACGTGATTTTATCGACTCGCCGGCACCGCGACGCCGCGAATTGACAACTTTATTAGCGAAGTTGTGACAACTTTGCTTCGGTCTACGGTTGTGGCGCGATCGAACAGCACCTGCCCGCGCAGGCGCGGCGGCAACGCCATCACTTCCGGATCGCGCACGCCGTCGACCACGGCCTGCAGCGAGAGCGCGTACAGCTCCAGGTTGCGCTCGATATCCCGCTCGGCAATGAGCGCGAGATTGCGCGATGCTTCGCGGGCGCGCTCCATTGCATCGAGGCGCCCCTGATACAGCACCGCCGCGAACAGGGCCGTCACCACGAGGGCGATGGCGATGCCGCCGCAGACCAGCGCCAGCGGTGCCGAGCGGCTACGCCAGAACTGGTCGGTCAGCGACGCGCGCCCTCGCCTGTTGTTCGTTACCGTCTGCACGATGCCTCTTCACGTCTGCGGAAAATCCGGCTGCGCTTGTCCCGACCGGTCCGGGATGGCGCCTTGGCTGCCCATCAGGTCACGCCGGCGGTTGCCCTCGGATACCCATGGACGGCATTCGCGCGCTTGTGGGGATGCGATATGCCCTTACCAGCGGGCCAGCAGCGCAACCGACGCCTGCGGGACGACTGAGATGCGGTCCGCGCCGCTTCGCGTGGGATCCGGGCTGGTGAAAGCGCCGGATATTCTACCGGCGCACCACAGCGTTATCGGCAAACAGGATAGCTTCTTGACTCCGGATCCTGCAGACGGCTTTTATCGGTCTGGATACCGAGGTGGCGGAAAAACAGGATTGACGTGAAGCGCTGGATCAGGAGCGGTTGGAGAGACGTGCGGCGACCAGGCGCAGCGCCGAACGGTGCAGGCCCCTCCGCGGGGCGACCCGCCGGCGGTCCCCGCGATTCAATGCGGGAATGCAGGGGCGGCAACGCGATCCGGTCATGCGGACCCGACAACGCCTTTTCCGTTGCTGATGCCTGCCGCTAGTCGCTCATCACGCGGGCGCGCAGGTGCTCGAGGGTCGCCTTCAGTTGTCGGCGCAACTGTGGACCATTCGTGACCAGGTGCCCCTCACGCTCGAGCCGGTCAAGCAGATCGATCTCACGCAACAGGCGTTCAATTGCGCTGTCCGTGTCGTCAGCTTTCTGTTCGGCCATAGCACCCCGCTCTGCTTGTAGTCGGAAAATAGTATAGGGGATGGGTGCGGCGCCGGAATATCGCCGAAATTATTTCCGGGCGCACATGGCACCGGCCTGCGGCGATGACCCGCGTGTCACCCGGCTCGCCCGCCATGGTCGAAACTCCGTTGCGCCCTCCTCGCCGCGCTTCGACGACCAATCACATGGCTTGCCTACTACCGCGTCGAACCCGGTCTCCCCAACGCGACCCGAAGTCGGTTGCGCTGGCCTTAAGCGCAAGTGGCACCCTTGCCGTACGATCAGCGCAGTTCCGATTCGCACTCAGGCTTTGATCTTCCTCTTGCGTCGGTCTCACGTTCACAGTAATCAGCCGCGAAGTTACGAATAACGTATTGAACACTACATTTCGACGCGTCACTTGCAAGAGTGCGCTGCACGGGCCGGCCACTGCGTGCCGACGGACCCCGGCCTGTCCTTTTCCGTGAAACATTCGACAAATGACTCGAATAAAGATCACTAAATCAATGATTTATAACTTTTTATCCGCCGCCCCGGATGTTTCACGGACGATCGGACAAGTAGCGCTGGTCATTTAACATTCCCGCCCGGTAATGTTCTGCTAACTTTGAACCTTGACTCACGGCGGCCGCGAATTGCGTTAGGGTAAACCCTAGATATCGCATAGCGATCACCGCCTGGCCTCCGACGGCGTGCGCGTCCCACGGCATGCACTATTCCGTCCGTATGCACCAAGACGCCGCGGAACGGCTGCGCCTCCCTGGAGTCGGCCCGCAGGTAGCGCAACTCGTCCATGCCCGCCTGCGGTTTGCGCGAATTCGACGTCGCCGGCCGCGAAGTAGCGTGGCGCGTCGTCATGACCGAGGCGAGCCCACCGGTCCCAGCCGGTCAGCGCCGGCGCCCCGTCGACGCTGATACCCCAGTGGCGTCGCCTGCCGCCAGTGATTGGAGGACTTCATGTCGCTCGCGGCGGCCACGTGCGCGCAGCTTGTCGGGGCGCCGCTGAGCCACCGGCCGACGCACGAGGAAGCGCGATCGATGAGGGTCGCGGGATCGTTCTCGACAACCTCGCGAGCGCAGGCGAGAGGTTGCAGCGTGGAGTTAATTTTTTCAGACGTCGGCGGCGACCGCCGTGAGTACGTGGAGCTGGGTGCGGGCTGCGCCGGCCTAAGATGCTTGCGTCCTAGTGGAATCCGCCGCCGCATCGGCAAGTAACGCGGTATGAGCACGCCGCCCCCCGCAACCGCCGGCTGGCATGCTACGGGCGCTGACGCGCTCGTGGTCCAGCTGCCGAGCGGGCTCGGTGTACTCGTCGACCGGTGACAGCCCGTCGGCTGGAAAGCTGTGTCGGCGGACTGCCACCGCAACGCCGATCGCTGGGTAGCTGCGCACCCGGGCGACGCGGCCGTGCGTGGTGATGCTGCATGAGCCGTTTGCCGGCCAGCCGTGCCGGTTCGTCGCACATACACTCGTGAGTACGGGGTGGATGGCGCGCTGACCAAGGCGACGCTGCCCGCGGACCACCCTTTCCCGTGCCAACGGCGCCGGTGGCCGACCTTAACGAATTTCTTAGTGTCCTGGCCGACGACGCGTCAGTTGAAGGAGCTGGCGCTGGGAACCGAGCTGTGGGATTGCCTGAGGACATCGCATGAGCGCGCGTGGCACCTCGCCGATTCGGCGTGAATGCGGCGGTGCAGGCGCGGTGGCGTGGCCCACGTCGACCCGTGCCGCCAACCCGCAGGAAAGCCCGGTCTGCCAAGCCTGACCGACGATTTATTCTGGTACTCCCGGCAGACGAGCGTGCCGGTCTCCCCGTGGACGACCCTGTACGACTTTGCCGGCTTCATCGCATTGCTGTAAGTGACGGCGCCGTGGGCGATCCGCGCGCGGTATGCCAGGGCCACCGGGCGAGACGTCGACGAAAAGGAGCTGAAGCTGTTTGTCGGAGCCGCCGCCCATCTGGCTGCGGCACCCCTTACGCGAAAGGACTCGATCAAACGCTCCACACTGGCTTGACGGTCGGCGCTTAACAACATGGGCCACGCGGACCGACGGACCTTCAACCCGTACATCGATGAGGAGCCGCTGAGGCGCGCTGGCGACGCACGTGGCCCGCGCCCGCGCGACACGGTAACAGTCGCCATCTGACGACTACCGAGTACGTGCCGTCGTGCCATGAATGTCGCCGCATCAGCACGATTGGCGCGGCTAACATTGCCGACACGTAGGGCATTCACAAATTCAGCCACTGCTCCGCCGCGATGCGCGGCGGAGCTTCACGCAGTCACGCAACGCCCCGCGCCGATCACGAGCCGGCCCTCGCGCTCTACGCGAAAGAAGACGTCACTCTCGCAATTGGCCAGTCCATGGTGAACCTCGATGGCCTCGCGTTGATGGCGCTCAGCAATGTTGGCCAGCCGCCTGAATGGTCCGCAACTGACCACTGAAATCGACTGGGTTTCGCAAGGAGCGCCTCGGTGTAGCTGGTCGCCGCATGAGCCTGCTTGGGGTGCTCCTACGTGACCTCGGCGACGGCGGGCACTGGGAACCATCGCGGCGCTTCGCGAGCGGCAGAAAGATCTCGTCGCTATACGAATCATGGCAACCGAGCTTGTCCGTTTCGGAGAGATCGCGGCAGATACGTGAGATATCATGACCTATGAAATCAAGGAAACGGCCCGCGCGGTGGCTATTGCACTAGTCCTTGCTACAGTCGCTGCGCAGGTGACTGCTCGAAAAATGTAGCGGCGGTCCGAGTCCCCGACATGAAACCCCGAGTCGGAGTTTCCCGGCGTCTTCGCTGCAGCCTTCAAGACGAGAGCAGAAAAGTGTCCAAATTAGAACACTTTTGTCCGCGCGCCCCGTGCTCGGGTAGCGAGTCACGGTGGGCGCGTTATCCGGATCTTCGCAACCGCCCAAGGCGGGGCAGAAAGTGTCCTAATTAGAACACTTTCTGCGTGCTTGCGGAGTAGCGACTCGGCCCGTGATTCGGTCATAAAAAAACCCGCCAGTGGCGGGTTTCGAAGCAGTCACTCGGACCGAATGGAGAACATCTTCCCTATGTGCTCCCGAAGCTCGCTTTCCTGCTCCTCGGTCACCACGCCCGCCTTAAATTTGAACGTTAACCCCTTGACGTCCTTGGTGATACTACCGGCTTGAACCTTCCCCGAAAAAATCTTCAAGATGCTTCGTCCACCGGCATCAGCAGCCGACAGTCCACGTGAGACCTGCGCGTTGATAGACGCAGCTACCTTAGTCTGGACGAGATCTCCGGACACAACGACGGGCCATAGGTCCCTAGCAGCTTTTAAGCCGGCCTCCCCTGTCTTCTTTAATACATTGACAATGTCTTGAGCCGAGTTTGCCGCCAGCAACGAAGGATTCAGGTCAAGGTCACGCTTGATGAAGTCCGGTAAATCGTCGAAGGCCAAGAGCCTGTACAGGTCAGCGCGCGTCACGCCCATCACTTCGGCAAGTCGGGTACGTTTCGGGAACTCCGTCTCCGCACGACGAACCGCAATCGCAATCTCATAGTCGGTCAGGTCGTCGCGAGTGACGTTTTCCATCAACGCCAACGCCGCCATATCTTGGTCAGTGCATTCAATAACGACTGCCCGGATTTTTTCCAGGCTGAGCAACTTGTGCGCACGCCAGCGCCGCTCCCCTGCAACCAGCTGGAACGTGTCGCCGACCCTGCGAATGGTCACAGCCTGCAACAAACCGACCTCGGAAATCGCCCTCGCCAGTTCCGACAGCTTTGATTCATTGAATTGGCGGCGAGGCTGCCACGGGTTAGGAACGATGAGACCGACATCAATCTCTGTTGCTAATCCTTTCGACTCAAGCTCCTGAATCCGTAGCTGAGCCGCAGCGAGGGCACTCGTGATGCCCGGCATCGTTTGTGGACCGCGCGCGCCCTTCTCCTTTTTGCCCTCGCCCTTAAAATCCGCGGGCGTCGGCAAATTGGCTGTCTTGGCCATTAGCTGTTCTCGGATATTACTCATGCCGACTCCTTCCACGATTTGACAAACATGTCGTCCAGCCATTTAGCGTACTGAATCATCGGCTGCTTGACGCGTTGCAACGACTTTGCCGTCGAATGGGTACTGACGACATCCAGTGCTGTCGAGAACGAAAGTGCGCCCCCACTCATCACCGAACTTGCCGGAATTTCAAAAGGGTCGAGCCACCGGCCATAGGCACTTTGTGCCCACTGCCGCACCACTGGCGCCGAGGAAGTCTTCCCGTAGTCCACCTTGGACAGAAGGATCGAAATGCACTCGTAGACCTTGTCCTCCTCGTACGGGAGGAAGTCTTCCGCGACGTCCGAGAACAAGCGCCAGAATGCCAGTGAGCTGATGAAGTCCAGGTTTTCGGGGATCATAGGCATGACCAGCGCGTCGGCCGCAAGGAGCGCGTTCAGGTTCATGTACGACAGCGAGGGCGATGTGTCTATCAGGATATAATCATATTGCGCCCTCAGTGGCTCAAGCCCTTGGCGCAAAACCGCCCAGAAGCGGTACCCCTGAATTGTCTTCTGACGTGCGGGAAGGAGGAACTCAGCGCCGTACAGGAACGTGTGCCCGGGAATTATGTCGAGACCATCCCAGTACGTCGACTGAACCCGTGCGCCGAGCCCCCCCTCCACGTTCTGGTCGTAGATATACGGCAGGACGGTATCTTCTCCGGAAACTTCCTTCTCTGCGTAGAGACCACAAAGTTCCGACGCTGAAGCTTGCGGGTCGAGGTCGATTAGAAGAACCCGCCGTCCAAGAAGAGTCAACGCCTGTGCAAGGCAGACCGTCGTGGTGGTCTTCGCTGACCCGCCCTTAAGCTGCGCTGTGGTTAGGACTTTGCCCTGGAACTCGCCGTCATTGTCGCCAAGCCGGGTCTGGTAGATGTCCGAGGCCATCTTTACCCACATGCGCACCTCGGGCAGCGTGAATGTTCGGCTGCGACCGTTTCCGTTCAAGGTTCCTGTGGGGAGCCCCGCGTCACCCTTGGTCACCAGATACTGAATCTGCTGTCGAGTAAGATTGCACATCTCGGCCAGCTCACTAATAGTAAAGTAGGGGGCAACTTTGCGCGGCCGCGGTGCGAGAATCTGCTCGCGAAGGTTGTCCGCGAAAGGTTCGAGACCGTTAGCAAAGTCCGCCACCTCCCGAAGCGTAACCTTCCTGTCTTCCATCGGTAGGGTGCCTACGTTAGCCATTCTGCGCTTTCTCCGTGTTTTGACGTTGAAGCGCAGAATACACGAATATGCGTAAACAAGGTTGTATTGAGCAAGCCTTTTTACCCTACTTGAAGATATGCCGCCTAAATTGATGATTTGTTGACTGTTTTCCCGCGCGGGCCCGTCTGCTTGCACATTTCCCAAAGCCCGCACACCGGCCTTGCGGGCACAACCGACAATTCTAGCCGCCCGCACAAAAAGCACCCCCGGGACGGTTTTTGTGCGGAACCGTATGCTTGGAAATTTCCCTGCATTTTCAACGTGTTAGTTGACTACAACACTCCGAACGTTACCAAGGCCCGAGATCGCCAGTACACTGGTTCGTCTGGTTTTTGTAAACATAAACCCACCAACAAACAAACAGGCAACAGAAACCGCTTTTAAATCAACGGCCACCCCTGTAGATAGGGACGGTTTTTGTGAAGCAGGGGGCGGTTTTTGTGCGAACAGGTGCGTAAATTGGGCAGTCTCAGACGGAAATTGTGAAGACAGGGGTGGAAGTTGTGATGCGCCGATAGGGCACGGGGTGCTTTTTGTGCTGAATCACCCCCGGCGATCGGGGTGGTTTTTGTGTTGACACACATTGCTCGACTGATAGAGTGCCGGGGATTGGAGTCGAATTGAACAAATGGAAAACCAGACCCTAACCGCTACGCCGCATCAGCTCGCCTTGGACATCTACGATGACATGTCCGCACAAGGCGCGGCCATCTGCGAGTCGACGAGAGACATTGGTTTCCTGAGAAACAACATCTTCACGCGGGTGGGCGGATTAGGCATTGCTGCCCGCCGGGTGCTGGACGCTGCGTACTTCATCGTCGCAACCAAGGCGCCGGATGAGCTGTTGGACGACAAGGTCTACACCTTCACGGCCGACGTGAACTACTTCAAATGGCTGATGCGTTACGACAGTCGGAACCACAGCCATCTCATTGCCCAGATGAGCGCGGCCGCAAAGGCGCGCGTTGAAATCATGACGGCGCCGTCTATCGAGGAGATAACCGAGAAAGATTCATGGGGGACCATCAGTCTTCTTGGCGACTGCTACATCGAACGCAGCGTAGTCTACATCCTGCTCTCAGGGCGGGTCATCAAATACCTCATCAGCCCCTACAAGGCGCATTGGCTGAGCCTACGCGCCTCCACTGCTTTCTCCCTCTCCCTTTCGCGCGCTATCTACGACCGGCTCATTCCGTGCGAGGGGCACGGAGTAACGGAATGGTTTGCCTACGAAGACGTGCTGGAGTGGCCGGGTAAGGTCGGCGAGTCGCGCAAGACGGTTAAGGAATTCAAAAAGCGATTCCTTGAACCCGCTATCGAACAGCTGAACGACCTCTCGGATTTCGATGTGAGCTGGGAGCCCAACGCCGAGCGCATAGCGCCAGAGAAACTAAAAATCCGCTTCAGGTTCATGAAGAAGCAGGGGGTTGACGCAGCGCGTGCTGGTATCCAAGATTCAATGTACCTAGTCCTTCATAACGAATTTGCCTTTGACACGCCCGAGTTCGAGCGGCTCGCGAAAAATCGGGAAGTCTGGACTGATGAGCGCCTCGAACAAGCAATCGAATACACCCGGTTCAAGCTCAACGAAGGGAAGGTCACGGTCAGTCCGAAGGGCTATCTGTTCAAGGCCCTTGAAGGGAACTACCGCATCGGTGAAGCGGACCGAAGAATGGCGTCCATCAAGGCCAGGCAGCTTGAGGACAACACGAAGGAAAGCCGCAGCCGGGACGCCGCGCAAGCAAAGATAGAAGCGAACATTCAGGCACAGAATGAGATCGCTAAGGCCAAGATGAGCGAAGAAATCAAGGTCGGCCGACAGTTCTTCGAGTCCGCTGATGGCCACGCGCAAAAGGAGCTATGCCACTCCTTCGTAAGTCAACTTATTCCGCAGCGGCTCATCGAAAAGCAGGGCATGTCCCGCGAGACGCTGCGTCCCGACAATATACTCACGGTGAATCGGGTAGTTGCAGACGCATTCTGTTCGCATGTGTTCGCGAAGATGAGGAAGGCGCGTGCAAGCAACCAGTCCTGATTGCGACAATTCACCTGCCTAAATTGCGTACCTTGCATTTTTGGCCTCGCGGTAGTCAGCACCGAGAAGAGGTCTTCAACCGAGCATTCGTGAGAGATGCATCGCGCTCGACGAACGATCTCGGTCTCACCAAGCTGAAGGGCTAGCGTACAAAGCGCCCCAATGGCTCTGAGCGAGACCGTCTTATTATCGAACAAGCGGAGCACTGCTTCCGGTAGTCGGGCAGCAGAAACCATCCGCGACCCTTGCGGAAGCGAAACGTCGAGATCGGTGGCGATGGCTCGTTGACTTGGCCATGGACGATTTTCCAGCAGCGACAGATGAAATTTCCCCATCGCGGCGATGGAAGCCTTTTTTTAGCGCAGACGCATGTGAACCGCCGCCGCAGCTTCACGGTGAGCCATACGATTCACCCTCTTTAGAACAATTACTGATCCAAACGCAGCAACGATTTCTGCGGCATCCAGCGATAGGCTTTACGCCGCTTTTTGCCTTTGCATTTCCCTTGAAAACCAACGTTTTTGCGGCCTCGTCGCGGATGCTCACGCGGCCATCGACGCACCACGTCGACGGACCGCAAAGAAAACCAAGTCTCTCGCGTCGCCTTCCGTACGCGGCCCCGCGCGCCGGTAGTTGCGCAACGAGTGTCCACGCAAGCGTCAGCTGGCCGCGCGCGCCAGCACGAGCTGCTGTTCGTGAGGAATCCGAAGTTCTGTTCTTGTTCATACTCGACACCACGCGCTCGGCGCGGAGTGTTTGCGCGCCGACGCGCCGGAAGCTCGGCCCGATGGGGCTCAAGGCGCTGGCGCACGCCAGACGCGTACCCACCGGAGTTTTATTTCGGTCGAGTCGATATTTCCGCGTTCAACAATACAGCCATCAAAGAAATCTTCGATTCGGCCACCTCGTTGACCGGTCCGAGGTGGTACTCCAAAACCAGATTGCCACCCGACCTCCGGAGCTTTACCTTGGCCTTGTTGCGGGCTAGGCCTACAAAATGGCCGATCAGTTCTTCGTGGGATAGCCTTGGAATAGTGCGACTGGCTTCGATAGCGAGAGCTTTCATCTTCTCGCTCCCCCTGATCTTCGTTAGATGAACAAGTCGCTCTCCCAAGTCAGCTCTCATGTCGGGAAACAACGCCAGCACCTCGCTGGGTAATGAAGCGATCGAAATCGCTTTAGTAACAGTCCGCCGGTCGATCCCGAGTCTTTCGGCGGCCTCTTTTGCGGATACCCACTTGCCTTCTTTCAGGCCATCGCCGTACGTTTTCGCGAGCAAAAGAGGTTTGTAGAACCGCGTCGAGCGTTGGAAAGTAACCTCACCGCAAACAAGTGCCGTCAGAGTCGACCGCGACTTCCCCGATGGATCCACTTTCCTTGCGCGAGCGACAAGCGTAGACGCCCCCTCGGTATTCGCAGCTTTCAGGAGTTTGCGCGCGGTGCTATTGACCAGCCCGACTTCGTTGAAAATGGCGAGTATTTCTGATGGGAGGTCGGAAACCGCGACTGCTTCGCGAATTCGCGCAAAACCGATGTTCGTGTTGAACTGGGTCGCCAGCACTGTTGCTGCTTCTCTGTACGAGTTCCATTGAACGCCATACCCGGCGTGATAAAGCGCCGCAAGATGGAGAGGATCGGCGATAGTGGGTTCGGTGTGCATGGTTCGGGTTCGCGAGTAACGGACGGAGTATCTGACAGAGTTGTTCGGCGCAAGCACTGGAAAGATGCCTGAAAACACGCTGTTCCATGCCCGTCAAGTTCGTCGATTCATTTGATACTACCGGCCGACCCAGTCAAGCCCACTAATCCCCGCCGTCTGCGCTAGGAAATCGCCCCGTCATAGGCGAGAGTTTCCTTGCAAATGGGTCCTGGGTCCATGTGGTATTGCCGTACCGACAAGTAAGCCCATGACGGGCTGACTTTTTACACCGACCAAGTTTGAGCATGGGCGCCTTGGCGTCGCACAACCGTCTATGGACAGCGATTGCCGTGCGCCGATTGGAAATTACGGCGGGGGAAAACTCTTTGTCGTCCATGTTCGTTCCTAGAGCGGCTGACTGTAGCTTGGACCAATTGGCGTTGCGCCCGATGAGGCGCCGGCAGCAAGAAACCTAAACCTGCGAGTCGATTATAGTCAGGTGGGTTTTGCGAAACTTTCACCCACTAAGTCCCATCCGCTTTAGAAGCGCGTCCGCACTATGGCGAAGTTCGGCGGCTGCCTGACTGTTCGGTTTGGAAAGAATGAGCGGGAGATCAGTCTTGTCTGTGAGCTCTTTCGTAAAGTCATCGCTTCGACGGATCGAGGTGTCCAGCCAAGAGACGCTGTAAGTTTGGGTAGCGGTCATCAATTGACCGATAACGCGCACGCGATTCGGGTCAAAAAAATTACCAACGATAATAAGTTCGGGATTCCTGTCAAACCGGCCATGCATCTCCGTTAGTACGTCAGACAGATACGAAATTGACTTGGTCGAAAATTTGTCCATCGAGACGGGCGAAATAACGTATCAGATGCAAGCAAGGCGCCGCTAGTAATACGGTTCTCGGCGGACGCTGTATCGAACAGGATCTTCGGGAGCGCGGTTCAACAGTCATTCGTGGGTTCGTGCGCCGTTTGTGGGCCGATCAGTTTCTAGGCTATTTCAAAAGTGGAGTGGCTAATGCGGCTCACGAGGCATGTGGATTGAAGCCCGAGAAGTCGAGCTTGCCTGC
>NZ_JAWRXV010000659.1:0-277 GCF_046534875.1 Paraburkholderia sp. SIMBA_054
GCCATGCAAGGTGGCGCTTCTGACAACTCGCTTGCGCATAACCGTTGTTCCTCGAAAGGGAAGGTGTGTCTCATATTGAAAAGTGTGAGGCACGGAATGTCAACTAAACAAAATCCCCTGGTTCCACAATAGTGATGGATGACGGCGTTTCAAAGCCGTGCGCGAATTGCCGCCTCACATCGAGAAACGTCCCACATTGATGGGATTTTTTAACAACATACTGCGCGACACGCAGATAGAGAGTCCGTGATGAGCGATCAAAATGGGATGCAACCTT
>NZ_JAWRXV010000660.1:0-277 GCF_046534875.1 Paraburkholderia sp. SIMBA_054
GGATACCATAATTACTGGAATTTTCTGAAATCCGATAATGTCTTCTTCCGTCGAAATGATTAAATCAATCTCTTCATACTTGTAAATCAATTCTTTGCTGGAGGGATCGAATGTTGAAATCCTCACCTGATTTCCGTAGTGATACTTTAACACTTCCCTTATATAATCTTTTTCGGTATATGTACGACAAACTAAAGCAACTATTATTGTGTGTTGATTCTTATTTCGCAGAATGGCTGCCTGAAGGAGTGAGAATATTTCCAAAACATCCAGTTTC
>NZ_JAWRXV010000661.1:0-277 GCF_046534875.1 Paraburkholderia sp. SIMBA_054
TAAAAATCGTATCTGACATACCTGCAGCCGTTACCAAAGGTACAAAATTCGCACCTGGTAACGACACTGCTATATGTGTCTTGTGATGGTTCGCTCCTGGATTCCTAATTAAATAAGCACCCAGTGAAGAGAAAAATTTAAACCAATCTGGAACTGAAAATACCGCTCTTGGTCCAATACAATAGAGTTTATCTATATCCATCTTTTCTTCCCCCATTTTATCCCTCTATTATTGCTTACTTATATAATCAAAAAATCCAATCCCTGGTTGTTCAGG
>NZ_JAWRXV010000104.1:0-19229 GCF_046534875.1 Paraburkholderia sp. SIMBA_054
AATTCTGCCGCTGCCCAGCTCGCTGCCTCTTGCTTCATGCGCCGCCCAAAATGCGACAGTAAACGACACTCCGAAGCAGTTTACAACCCAATCCGCTATGTCATTGACCGTAAACGACTTTCTCGGCGCCTACAGACTTATGTGTAATGGGATGGGCATCAGGAGCTCAGCGCCGCCACCGGCGTGCGCGTGTACTTCTGCGATCCGCACAGTCCATGGCAACGCGGTACCTGCGAGAACACCAACGGGCTGCTGCGGCAGTATCTGCCGAAGGGCACTGACCTCTCGATCTACAGTCAGGACGAACTCGATGGCATCGCCGACAGCCTCAACAGCCGACCTCGCGCTACCCATGCATTTCATTCACCATTCGAGGTCTTCGAACGTATGCTCGCAACCGCTTCGATAACCTCAGCTTCCATTCATTAGCCCCCTGTTGCGCTTCACTCTTGAAACCGCCCTTGCTCACGCAGGCACCGCTGGCTCATTCGGGGCCGCGGGGTCGCTTGCCGTCCTCATGATGTGGCTGTACTTAGCCGCCGTTTTCCTTCTAGGAGCAGAAGTCGTTGCCGCGCTGAGCGGAGTACAGTCCGACGATGACGGCGGATCGGAACCTGCGACGCCCCTCGACGGCTCGCCTGCAAAACGGCGATCGCGGCATCGAGACGATACGAGTCTCACATGAGCGCACCTCGACTCGCCGCCGGTGCGCGACGATCTGTGCGCCGCCTCGAATCATACGTTTGACACGGCAGGCGGGCGCGTCGTTGATGTTCGCTTGGAGGGCGCGTAGAGGCGGACCAGGCTCCGCGAGGGAGCCTCGAAATTGCCGCGAGACGATCTGGTCACACTCCGTCAGCCCTTTTCTTTTCCGTCAATTCCTGGATGCCGCACACTGCGGAGGCTTTTGACCGTACTCGCGAACGGGAATGGGAAATGGCCAGGCCGGAGTCCGGCTGCGGTTGACCGGTGCCTGCCTTAGATACCCGTCGCGGACGTGTTGCTCCTTCGGGGCGGCTGTGTCACGCGC
The DNA here is from genome assembly GCF_046534875.1 of Paraburkholderia sp. SIMBA_054. Lineage (NCBI taxonomy): Bacteria > Pseudomonadati > Pseudomonadota > Betaproteobacteria > Burkholderiales > Burkholderiaceae > Paraburkholderia > Paraburkholderia sp. SIMBA_054. The sequence goes on from NZ_JAWRXV010000104.1 coordinate 1,031, forward strand.
CGCGACAGTCCCGAGGCTCCTTTGCACGAAGATTTCCGTCACACCGGAGGTTCGCGGCGCACAATGCAAGCGGGCGCCCTCAGTCCTACGCGTCTCTTAACCCAGTCCTGCGGCGTGCACGCAAGACGATCGAACGCCACCGACGCGCGTCCGGTCTGAGCACCGCCGACGCGCGGAACGTTCCTTGCTGAAATGCCGATGCGCATCGCGAGACCGTGTTAAAGGCGCAACTACACAATTCACGAATATTTCACGGAGATACGAATGAAAACGCAAAACAAGGAAAGCGCATCGGCTGAAGCCCACGCGGACGCGATCTCGTTGCTGAAGGCCGATCACCGCGCAGTTGAGAAACTCTTCGAGGCGTTCGAAAAGGCGGAGGACGGCGATCTGGACGCAAAGGGCACGCTGGCGCGGCGGGCATGCGAAGAACTGACGGTGCATGCGATTATCGAAGAGGAACTTTTGTATCCGGCGGCGCACAGGGCCCTCGAGAAACAGGATGAGATTGACGTGGACGAGGCATATGTCGAGCACTACCTCGTCAAGACGTTGATTGAGAAGTTCGATTCGCTTCGGCCAGGCGATGATGGCTTTGACGCGACGTTCAAGGTGATGTCTGAACTGGTAAAACATCATGTCGAGGAAGAAGAGTCCGAGCTGTTTCCCGAGCTTCGCGAAAGCGGCGTTGACCTCGTCGCGTTAGGTGTAAAGCTGGCTACGCGCAAGAATGAACTTACGGAAAAGCTCGAGGCAGCGGGGAGCAAACTTGTCGGTGACCGGTCACTCTCGTTCACCCGAACCGTGTGATCTTACGCATATGGTGCGTGTCCACCGGAGGCTCCTCTCGCACTTCAAGGCGAGCGGAGACGCATGGGTGACTGCGTGAGCCGGCTCGTCCAATGGCACGAAGCGGCAATCTGTCGCCCGGTGGCGGCACGTGCAAGCATGGACTCGAATTCACGGACAAGCGCGTTGACATCCGTGCACCTCAGCCTCCAGCGGCTGCTGCCTCGTGGAAGACAGCAATTGCTGCGAGGGCGAGGCGTCGGTCGAGCTCGCCGCATGCCATCGATGGTCTTCCGATCGAGGTGTTTGCGCGACTGCATGGCAAGGACATGGAGCCCGTTCCAAAGCACCGCGAGCAGGTTGTTGAAGTCGTGCCCAACGCCTCCCTCGGCGTGCCAGCGCTCACTCTCAACGGCAGCAAGACTGGGCCACGTTGAAAATCAGGGATGCGGGTTCGCATGGACGGCAGCCGCTTCTCGGCGCTTGCCCTGGTCGATGCCATATGTGACGGGCGGGACTGGTCGGCGTCGCCAAGATCATGCGCGACATTACTGAGCGCACGAAAGCGGCCGCTGCGCTGGGAGAGGCCAACGCGGCACTGTCCCAAGCGCCGAAGCACGCTCGGCACGACGTTCCAGCTCGTCACAATGCTCGGCCCGTGGCATCAGTCGGCCCTTGAATGTCGATCATCGCCGTTCATGAATGTTCGTTCAGCACGCATTTCTCGTGTCGGCGGCGAGCACCGGGTACGAAGGTTGCTGTCGCTTTTCTGGCTGCGGAGCTCCGCTTGGTAGAGACAGCGCCCAACAATGCCGTCACTTTCGACCGCACTGACTCACGGGTTAGCGCCAATGCCGAGATCTTCGACCGCCTCTATTCTCATTGACGGAGAGAAAGCATGAAAGCGAAGCACCTGTTTGTCCTGGTCGGTCTTATTGTCACCGGTCCTGCGCTATGCCCTGCTGCTTCGGCGCAAACGCAAGCGGCCTCCACGACGGCCACGAATCCCTTAGCTCAGGTCGATAAAGATTTCGTGCAGGCCGCATCAATGTCCTCGTCAACGGAGATCGATGCAGCGAAGCTGGCGCAGAAGAACTCTGAGGACAAGGATGTGAAGTCCTTTGCACACCACATGCTGCTCGATCACACCAAGCTGACAGTACAACTGAAAATGGCTGCGCCAAAGGGCGTCACCGTGCCAAAGGACAATTCGGACACGTCCATCCTCGATACGCTGAAGGGACTGAAGGGAAAGGACTTCGACCAGGCCTACATCCGGAAGGTGGGACTTGAGGGGCACAAGCAGGCCATCGCAGCGTTTCAGAAGGAGACTTCGGAAGGCCAGAACGTCAAGCTTAAAAAGGCGGCGCAGGACGCAATGCCGACGATCCAGGAACATTACAAGCGCGCGCAGGACCTCGCCGCGAAGAAAGGTGTGACGGCGCAATAACGAGGCAAGCGGCGATGACGAGGATCCGCCCGGAAGTACTCCGCCTGGGATATTTTCCCTTGGCGGCGGACGCCGGACGGAGGTCTCAGTTCGGGACGACGGGTAGGGCACGTTTGTGACGCGTCGCCATATAGAAGCGTCGCACGATGGTGATCACCTCGTCGCTCACTGGTTTGCCTTCAAGAAAATCATCGATGTCGTCGTAAGCGATTCCATAGCTGTCTTCGTCGGCCTTTTGCGGTGCTAGTGTCTCGAGATCGGCCGTCGGCACTTTCGTCACGAGCAAATGTTGCGCCAAGCACGCGCGCCAATTCCCTTACGCGTCGTTTGGTGAGGCCGGCAAGCGGAAGGATATCCGCGGCCCCGTCCCCGAACTTGGTAAAGAAGCCCATCAGGGACTCCGCCGCATGATCAGTGCCGATCACCACCCCCGCGCTCGCGCCCGCAATCGCATACTGGGCATCATCCTTTGCCGTTCCTTGATGTTGCCCAGCACGGAGTCCTCCTGGAAATCGTCGGTATGTTGCGCGCCCGCATGCTTCAGGGCGCTGAGCATCGCATCCGCACACTCCTTGATGTTGACCGTCAGCGCTTCAGCCGGACGGACGAATTGCATGGCGCGTCTCGTCTTCTTCATCGCGCTGTTCGCCGTACGGCAGTCGCACAGCCAGGAAATGTGCTTCATAGCCTTTGGCCCGGAGCCGCTCCACGCTCAACTGGGCGAGCCGCCCGGCCGTCGAGGAATCGACCCCTCCGCTGATGCCGAGAACGTACGTACGGAGTCCGTTTGAAAACAGGTAATCGCTCAGAAACGCAACGCGTCGTTCAAGCTCGGTGTTTGCATCGAAATGGGCATCTACGCATAGCTCGCGGATTACCTGCTGCTGCCAGTCACGCTCGAACGCTGTTTGATCGACCGCCATGTTGCCCTCCATACCGGTACCCAAGCCTGATACATCCCTTAACCGCTCCTCGCCTTCATTCTGCCAGAGAGGGAGCAGCCGCGAACTTAGCGCCTTGATCCGAGCGCGTTAAAATAATGTTCGATCCGGGACAGTGCATAGCGCGCAGCCTGACGTCGAATTTCATTGCGACCGCCTGAAAACCGGCGCGTTTCTGCAAAAGTAACGATCTGACCATCGCGCTGCCGGTAAGCCCACGCAAAGCATTGGGTTCCGGGAGGCGGGCCTTCCGAAGGCGCCGCGTCGGCAACGCCCGTATTGGAGCCGGCGACATCGGCGCAACTCGCCTCCTGCTGCAAAGCCCCCTGTGCCATCTCACGAGCCACGGCCTCGCTTGTCAAACCGTGCGCCTGCATCGTTGAATGCCGTACGCCCAGAAAGCCCGCCTTGCCCGATGGCGAATACGTGACGAAACCCACGTCAAGACAAGCTCCGCTTCCCGGCACCTCGGCCAGGCATGACGCAATGAGGCCAGCCGTACATGATTCAGCCGTCACTAGCTTCAGGCCGCGACTGCCGAGAAACGACACAACCTGCCTGGCAACGTTCATCTGTTCCTCCTCGATGCGTCAGTACCTGAAGCCGGAATCCATCAGTTGCGCCAACCGATGTGTGCAACCCCCGGTGCCGACTCACCGAAGCCGAATGAGCCGGGCGCGGTGCGGCGAGGTCTGGGCGCGTCAGACGGCCCTTACCTTTACGTTGCCGGCCCGTTCGACGAACCCGGCAAGCTTCAGATCCGTCGCCCGTTCTTCTTCGAGCGTTTCCTTCAAGAGCTTGACGCCTTCCGTGAACCTAGCTGTTTGCCGATCGCAGAGGCTGCCGTGGGTTGCGATCTCATAGTGTTCCACTTTCCGGGCCACTGCGACGAGCCCGGCGTCAAGCACTGCCCCTTCTCAATCTCGTCGATCAGCTCGTCACCGTGTTTGATCAGACCTTCCATTGCCACATTTCACGCGTTTGAGCTTGATACCGCATAGCTCGACGACCTGGTCGATGCGCTCACCTGTCCTTGCGTTTCTTCCAGATGCGTCTTTAACACCTCATTCGACTGTGGGTGCGACGCGCCACGCGAATATTTTGCAGGCCTTTTTGTCGACTGCTTTTCGGCGCTGTAGCTGTCCGGACAACACGTGGACGAACAGAACGTCGACCGTTTTGCGCTGTGTCATGACTTACTCCCTTGAATTGAAACTTTACAATTAATAGTCAGCGATGCTGACGTCCTGCGCTTGATGGCGAAACTGCTCCGGCCTGGCAGCGTCGGGGCCGTGCGCCTCTCACGGTTTCAATACGACCTTGATACAACCGTCTTCCTTGTCCCGGAAAGTCTTGTACACATCTTCGGACCATCTTCCAGTGGCACGGTATGCGTAATGACGAACGAAGGATCGATCTGCCCTTCCTGGATGCGGCGCAGCAGCCCGTCGGTCCAGCGGTTGACATGGGTTTGCCCCATTTTCCAGGTGAGTCCCTTGTTCATCGAGGCACCGAATGGAATCTTGTCGATCAGGCCGCCATACACGCCGGGCACTGACAGCGTTCCGGCGGGTCGGCAGACATAGATCATTTCGCGCAACACATGAGGGCGGTCGGTCTCCAGCATCACCGCCTGCTTGACCCTGTCGTAGATCGCGTCAAGAGAGCGTGTTGCATGTGACTCCATGCCCACGGCGTCGATACACTTCTCTGGTCCTTTGCCGCGTGTCAGTTCCTTGAGTCGCTCCAGCACGCTTTCCTGGTCGAAATTGATAGTGATCGCGCCACCGGCCTGCGCCATGGCAAGCCGTTCCGGCACACGGTCAATCACGACGACCTGCCTGGCGCCGAGCAGCACGGCGCTGCGTATGGCCATCTGCCCGACAGGGCCCGCCCCCCAGATCGCGACCGTATCCTCGGGCTGGATGTCGCAGTTCACGGCCGCCTGCCAGCCAGTCGGAAAAATGTCGCCGAGAAAGAGAACCTGTTCATCGGTCAACCCATCCGGAATCTTGACGTGAGTGGTGTCCGCCATCGGGACGCGGACGTATTCGGCCTGGCCACCCGGGTAGCCGCCCGTCAGGTGCGAGTAGCCAAATAGTCCCGCCGTGGTATGGCCAAACGCCTTGTCCGCCTTTTCCCTGTTGCGATTACTGCGTTCGCAAACCGAGAAATTCCCTCGCCGGCACTGATCGCAATTACCGCAAACGATTGTGAACGGAACTACCACGCGGTCGCCCACCTTGAGCGCGCGATTGTCTTTGCCGACGTCGACGACTTCACCCATGAACTCATGCCCCATGATGTCGCCGCTCTCCATGGTCGGCATAAACCCATCGAACAGGTGGAGGTCCGATCCACAGATCGCGCACGAACTCACCTTTACGATCGCGTCGCGGCCTTCCTCGATCACAGGATCGGGTACCGTATCGCATCGGATGTCGTGCTTGCCGTGCCAACGAAGTGCTCTCATGCTCTTCTCCAAGGGAAACGCCATGAAATGGGGAGTAACAGCGCAATGCCGAACAGCAATGGGTATTCCACACGAGACGCTGACCCGGTTGAAACCGCGAACATTTGCGATCCCGCGGAAGACATGGAGAGTGCCTCTTAATCAAGGAGTGCTTCCGCTCACGCAAAGCGGTCGGCATGGCAGCTGCGTAATTTCATGCCGAGAGCCCGGTCGCCTCGACTTCACACTGTCGGCGGCAGCCGACGCTTGCGACAGCTTCTTTGCAGCCGGGTTGCTGGCCGCGTCGAGTCCGTTCCGTTACCGGATTGCTGCGGGGTACCGGGGCGGCAGCAGAGGTCGTCACGCTGAGCACTTCGATCTGTTCCGTCGAGGCCTGAACGCTCGCCGGGGCCGTCGCCGCACATAGACAGCCCGCTCGGGCTTCTCGACGGAATCTCAGGCAGACATCTGTCCCGTGGCCCGTGCGCGCGTCACGATGCCGGACCGGTTGTAACATTTGTTTGTAAATCGAGCACGTCCGGCAACCACGGACAATTTTTGCGCACATCTTTAGCCCTGAAACGCAGTGCCGCTGTAGTGCGCGATCGGGCATATGTCATGCGGCATCGCGGTTGCATTTTGTGATCACTGTCCACTGCAGCACCATCGTGAGGAGCATCGTCGTGAGACAGCTACATAGGTCGTTACTGCTCGTGCAGTTGCTGATCTGGGGTGCGGCTGTTGTTTGCTCACTCCTGTGACTTGCTCGGAACATGTCGGCCGCAAGATCTTAGCCGCTTGGCGTCCCCGCCCGCGGCTGGCTTCAGCACATAAAGCCCTGTCATGGAAATACGTTTGGAAGCGCTGTGGTTTCTGCTCATTGGCGCGCTGCTTGTCGCCATGGCGCTTGGTCGCGGGCTCGTTGCCCGCCTCCCGCTCAGCGGGGCGATGGTCTATCTGGTGGTTGGGTTTCTGATCGGTCCAGCTTGCGCGAACCTGTTGCCTGTCTCGCTTGATGGTAACGTGCGAACGCTAAGGGTGGTGGCAGAAACGGGGCTGGTCGTTTCGTTAATGGCGATCGGCATGCATTTGCGCGTTCCGCTGCGCGATCCATTGTGGCGACTGCCTTTGCGCCTGGGCTTTCCCGCGATGTTTGCGACGGTCCTCCTTGTTGCAGGCTCAGGGATTCTGTGGGGCCCCCTCGCACTCGGACCAGCGCTTGTACTGGCGGCGGCACTGGCGCCCACCGATCCCGTGCTTGCAAACGAACTGCGCGTGAAGGAGGCAGGCGACGACGAGCCGCTGCGTTTCGCGCTGTCCGGCGAAGGCGGCTGCAATGATGGGTCTGCCTATCCTTTTGCGCTGGTCGGGCTTGCCTTGTGTGGCTGGCCAAGCCGGGAAGCGAACGGCCTGCGACGTTCCTGCTCGCCATGCTGTGGGGCATTTCTGGCGCGACGGCGATAGGCTGGGCGTGCGGCGCCGGTATGGTCAGAATCGTGACCTGGCTAAGAACACGTTTCGGCGAGGCGGTAGGACTGGAGGGATTTCTCGCCATCGGCCTCATGGGGCTTTGCTATGGCGCGGCATTGCTTGCGCATACCTACGCATTCGTCGCCGTATTCGTCGCCGGCGTCGCACTACGCCATGAAGAACTGGACGCAACCGGTGAGCAGACACCCTCCGAGGCACTCGCTGACGTCGAGCGCAGCCACAAACATGAGGCCGCGACGAGTCCGGAACTGGCACACGCGTACATGGCTGAATCGATGATGGCGTTTGCGGTGGAAATTGAGCGTATTGTCGAACTGGGACTGATGTTGCTCATCGGCAGTATCATTTCTGCACATTGGCGAGAACTTCTCGACTGGCACGCGATCTGGCCGGCGCTATTTCTGCTGTTCATCGCCCGCCCAGTCGGAAGCGTCGTGGCACTGTGGGGGTCGACCTTCGATCGGCAGCAGAGGACCTTGGTCGCGTGGCTGGGCATTCGCGGAGTCGGCGCGTTCTACTATCTGCTGTTCGGTCTTGAGCACAGCCGTTACGCTGCGCGTCCTCTCGCGCCTGCGATCCTTGCCACCATCGTCCTATCCGTATTCCTGCACGGTTGCAGCGCGACACCCGCGCTCAGGCGCTATATGGGCCGCTACATGCGAACGCCGGCATGCGAAACCGGGCGAAAGCGAAAAGGCACCGCGTCCGCCATTGGGTAAGGCGATGCAACATTTTCCGTGGCTGCCGGCCTCAGCCCGGGAACGTCCAATGCGCGATCTCGCTAGTCCGCCCCCTTCGCAGGAGCCGAAGAATGCTCGTCATACCCGACAAACCAGCGTTACTCCGGGCGTGCGCGCCGATCAAACGCCAGACGCCCGTCGCGTTGCCGAGCGAGTCAAAGATCGCGCCGACCCTGTCGAGCGTGCGGATCGTCGTCGCAGGGTTGAAGTGAAAGACGACGTACGCGTCGACGCCAATTGAACTGTGACACAGAAGCCGCACGGCAATATCGATGAAACGCTGATTCCTGAAGGCAAGGATAATCCGGATCAGGGCCCCTATATGCCGGAGCATGACCACGTCGATCCAGACCTGCAGCCTGTCGACGAGGACGATCTGACCAGCCGCACGGAGCGGACTAAAAGCGATCCACAGAGACACGAATGAACAGAATCTTCTTTACTGTCATTGCACTGGGCTCGGTTTTCGCCATCAGCGCCGGCGCCCAGCAGACCCAGGGAAAGCAACCTGCTGGCAACGATGCGGTCACTGTGCAGTCCGGCGACGGCGGTAAGGCGCTGACCGACAAAGCCGGACAGTCAGATACGAAGAACCTGGAGGGAACATTGATGGACAAGCGGGCGAAAGCCTTGTCTCCTCAATCTGCTTCGTCCGCTGGCAAGTCGGGGAAAATCAGGCAGTAGCCATGCCTGACTGGCACGGACGATCGAGTATCTGAGTACTGCCCCGGCCGCACGCACGCACGAAACCTGCGCCACGGCAGCCCAGATTCCAGCAATATCCCCGTTTGCCTGCCGCATTGGCCCACCAGCCGCCGGGCGTCGCGGCCCCCAGCGCACGATGCCTCGGTAGGAATCAGTAGCCGTACGACCCGACGATTATGCACCGGGCCAGTCATGGCGTCGGCGTGGGCAGCCGCACGCTCGGTCGGTGTCGGTTCTGATGCGTGTTGTGCACTGAGGTCGGTTCCAACGCGGAACAGGGGTCTGCTGAAGGACTACCGGCCCTACCGGCGTCTGCGGTCTCCGCTCTAGCTGCGCCTGATCCCGCCCGAGGCAGACGCCCGGTGACACCCGTCAAATCGACTCGTCGCCCCGCGCATGGGGACAGCGCGACTTCCATCCCGCACGCCCGCTGCTCTGGCTGCACGCTAGAGAATCGGCGCACCGCCCGTCACGGCGATCGTCGCCCCCGATACGTAGCTGGCTTCGTCTGTAGCGAGCATGACATAAGCGCACGCGAGTTCAACAGGCTGGCCCGGCCGCTCCATCGGCACCTGCTTGCCGAAGTTCTCGACTTTTTCCTCTGGCATTGTCGAGGAAATCAGCGGCGTCCAGATCGGCCCAGGCGCGATGCAATTGACCCGAATGCCCCGCTTTGCGAGCAACTGAGCCAGACCGCCCGTGAAGTTCTGGATAGCGCCCTTCGTTGTCGCGTACGCGAGAAGACCTGGATTGGGTTTATCCGCATTGATCGATGTCGTGTTGATGATCGAGCCACCCGGTTTCATGTGCCTGACGGCCGAGCGTACGATCCTGAACATAGCGCCGATGTTCGTATCGAACGTCTTGTTCCATTCTTCATCGGTGATTTCATCGAGTGAATCGTAGGTCATCTGATAGGCCGCGTTGTTGACGATGATGTCAATCCGGCCGAACTCGCTCACCGCGCGCTCGACGATCTCGTTGCAATGCGCAGTGTTTCTGATGTCGCCCGGCATCAGCACCGCGCGGCGGCCCGCTTTTTCGACCCAACGCTGTGTCTCCTGCGCATCATCGTGCTCGTTCAGATAGGAGATCAGCACGTCCGCCCCCTCGCGCGCGAATGCGATCGCAACGGCACGTCCGATGCCGCTGTCGCCGCCCGTGATAATCGCAGCCTTGCCCGCAAGCCGGCCGTGCCCAACATAGCTCTCTTCACCGTGATCAGGCTGCGGGTTCATTGGCGCGGTGAGGCCGGGCACATTGGCCTGCTGTTGCGGCGGGAATGGCGGTACTGCATGTTTGGTCGCGGTCATTGCTTTCTCCCAGGAAATCGTCGCGCGTTCCGATTGCGCGGCAGGTACCAGTACGTCATGTATTTAGCAAACGCCCGGCCCGCCAAGGCCGAAACGTGCCTTATGAGCAGAACGGGACGGCCATGCAGCGGACTACCTTTCGCAAAGGCTATCGAGCGGGCGAGAACCTGTGGAATGCCCATTGCTCGTTACAGAACGAGATCACAGACAGACAACGCCCCGCATGACGCATGCATGCTGCGCGCCATCCAGAGGAACGCATCGGTGCCAGCCTTGACGAAACCAACCCAGCAGGCCATGGACCGGACGCTTCGCGACGTATTCGGTCTCGAATCGCTGCGGCCGGGGCAGCGCGAGATCATCGAAAGCGTGATGCACGGACGCGACACCTTGGCCATCATGCCCACAGGCGCTGGTAAATCGCTTTGCTATCAGTTGCCGGCGCTGCACCTGAACGGCCTGACGCTCGTCGTGTCGCCGTTGATCGCGCTGATGAAAGATCAACGCGACAAGCTTCTCGCAGCGAACGTGGAGGCGATGCAGATCAACAGCACGCTAAACGCCGCCGAGGAGCGGAACGCGTATGAAGAGCTAAAAACGGCATCGCGTGCAATCGTCTTCGTGACGCCCGAACAGCTCACCAAGCCAGCGCTGCTGGACTCTCTCCGCGGACGCGGCGGCTCCTGCGCGCCCGGACGCAATGTCCGTGGTGGCGAGGTACGACGAGTAAGACTGATAGTCGTCGACGAAGCCCACTGCATTTCGCAGTGGGGCCACGATTTCAGACCCGCGTTCCTGCAGATCGCTGACGCCGCGAGCAGTATGGGAAGTCCGCCCGTCCTCGCGCTCACCGCCACGGCTACTACGGCGGTCGTCGAAGATATCGTACGCACGCTAGCCATGCGCGATCCACGCGTGCTACACACGGGCATCTACCGGTCGAACCTGCAATACAGCGTCCTTCAGGTATCGGTCGCTGGTGGCAAAGGACGCGCGTCAGCGCGTTCTGCACAGGCCAAGCTCGCTGCGCTTCGCACCTTGCTCGAATCGCGCAGCGACACTGGCATTATCTACACGGCAACGGTGCGCGAAGCGGAACGTCTGGCGGCAGCGGTTCGCGAATGGGGGGTGCCTGCCGCGCTCTACCACGGACGGATCAGTCGCCGGCAGCGGCACGAGGCGCAGGACGGCTTCATGCACGGCGACGTGCGCGTGATGATTGCCACCAACGCATTCGGCATGGGCATCGACAAGGCGGACATTCGCTTTGTCGTGCATGACCAGATGCCAGGCAATATCGGCGCGTATTACCAGGAGACCGGGCGTGCAGGACGTGACGGCGAAGCAGCCGATTGCATATTGCTATTCGATCTCAACGACAGGCGTATCCAGCAATTTCTGCAGCTCGGTCGTTATCCGGAGCGCGAACTCATCGAGCGCATGCGTGAAGCGCTGCGAAAGCATGACGGCGTATCGACGACGGGCGTGAGTGTGGACGAACTCGCACGCATTCTCAGCGACGTCGGGCGAAACAAACTCCAGGTTGCGCTCAAGATACTGCTCGACGCCGGACTCGTGCGTCGCAATCGCGCGCGCCGCTATCTGCTGCGCGAGGGCGCTTCTGGCGTAGATGCCCTCTCGGCATCGCTCCGCCGCTACGACGAACAGGCGAAGCGCGATCGCGACGCACTTCAACAGATGATCGACTATGCGCAAACGGGCCGCTGCCGCTGGCACACAATCCTCGAGCATTTCGGTTATGGCGACGAACTCGAGCAGTGCGGCACGTGCGACAACTGCCGTAACCCGCCACACGTCGAACCCGTCCGCGAGCCCGTTCTCGAAGGCCGGATAATGGATGCTGCGCGCGAGACGCCTCGCGCGCCGCGCAGCTTTGTGCGCGGCCAGTCTGTGCGAGTGCGTAAGTTTGGCATCGGCCAGGTCACCTTTGCGACGACGGATCAGGTTGCCGTGCTGTTCCCTGATGGTACCACGCGCACGTTCCTCTCGCGATTCGTCAAGGCCGCGGACGGGACGCGCAACGCAGCCCTATAGCCGGCGCAGAGCGCTGCCAAACGCTGCACGTAGAGGCGCGTCGGCCGCCGCCTTGACTCACGTCGCGACTCGATCCGCCGGTAGGTAGGTGGCGCGGTAAAGGAAATACAACAACAGCGCCGCACTGACATGAAGCCCCACTCCGACACCCATCCACACACCGGTTGCGCCTAATCCGCACGTCAGACCCAGCCACGATGCCAGTGGTATTCCGATCAGCCAGTAGGCAATTATGCCCGTGCGAACTGTGAGACTCCCCCTGATTCAGTCCGCGCAGAGCGCCCATTGCAATATTCTGCGCACCATCCGCGAGCTGGCACCATGCGCCGATGCAGTCAGATGGCATATAGAGACAGGCGCCAGCAACTTCAAACGGTCCGCCACACGCGGCGCAGCAACAGTTGCAACTCGGCGCGATGCGCAGGTCGTGCAGGCGTAGTTCACGATAGCGCCGCGACGGCATGAAAGCGCGGGGATTGGTGCCGTTGTGCCAGCCGCAGCGCGCACCGTTACCGTTATTTCCCGAGCGCTTCCGCCGCGACTTTCTCTTCGGCCAGTAACGAGAGCTTTTCGTCCGTGCTCTTCTCTTCTTTCAACGTTTCGCCCAGTAACTGGACCGCGGTCGTCTCGCCCAGTTGCTTGCCCAATGCAATCAGTGAACCGTACGCCGCTATTTCGTAATGCTCGACCTTTTGTGCCGCGGCAATCAGAGCCGTGTCGAGAACCGGCCCCTTCTCGATTTCATCAATCTGCTCCTGCCCTTCCTCAACGAGACCTTCCATCGCAACACATTTGATTCGCTTGAGCTTCACCCCCGTTGCTTCGACTATCTGGTCGATACGCTGGATTTGGCCCTGCGTTTCTTCCAGATGGTGTTCGAATGCCATCCGCAGGTCGGGACTTGTAGACGCGCGCGCCATTTTCGGTAACGACTTCGTCATCTGCTTCTCGGCGCTATAAATGTCGGATAGGGAATGGATGAACAGGTCCTTCAGGGTTTTCGTCACCACGGCTCTCTCCTCGGTTAGCCAGACCCGCAGTCACCGTGCCCGCGGTGACATCTCACCGCATGCGTTATGCCTGGGGACGCGCCGAGACAGCGGCGGCCCGCACGCTTCGAGGGAGCTCTAGGAGCCATTCCCCAGACGCTCCGCGATTAGGGTGCTGACGGTGCTCAACAGCGCGTCCAGGTCAGCTGGTTTCCGGAAGAACACCGTCCAGCAATGCGGCTCGCCTTACGGCTCGGGCATGGCGGACGGCAGAATAATGGGCAGCTCAGCGAGCGCCGGCTGGGACCGCACGAGCCGGCAGAGCTCGCTGCCGTTCATCCCGGGCATCTGCCAGTCTGTAACGATGAGCCGGAACCTTTTATACGACCCTGCACGCGATTCCGTGGAGCGCGTTGACGCTCGACACCGAAGAAATGCTTCCGAGTCGACATCACCGCGCAGCAACTCAAGGGATGACGCCGTGACAAAGACCACTGGCCGTCAATGGCCGATGCGACCTGAGGTGCGCGGTTGCATCAGTACTACAACCGGTCGCCCTACTGGGCCCGCGACGCGAGAAGTCGTCCAGGGACGCGAGAGCGCCAGCGATATCTGAGCGGCTTAAGACGTTGCTTCAAGGAGGGCAACCATGAAAACGCGACAGAGAGCTGCAGGCGCAACGCTGTTTGCGCTTTTCGGAGTGACATTCGCTGAAGGCAGTGGAGTGCGGGCCCGGCGGTAAAACCAGCAGTCGTGGGGTCGCCGGTCAGGGCGGTACAGGTATGAGTACGCCCAATGCCGGCGGAGCCACGGGTACGACCTCGACTTCGAAGGGCGCCTATACCATGAAAAGCTCCGCAGGGGACGTCGAAGAATTTCCTGTATCGCAATCTGGTCGGTGAGCTCGCGTTCGTATCCGCGCCTTGACGTTTACGTCACGCATTGCGCACGCAACGCGGGTCAACGTATCGCGCTATACGACGGGGCTGAAGACATATCTCAAAATCGTGATGGCGCTGTTCCGGGCCGGCTTGCGACCTCCAGCCGCACGGTTTGCTGGACGGGCTGACGCAAAAGCCCCTAAGACGTGCGCCCTGTCCTCGTCCGCGAACACATCTAGCGGCGCTCCGACGAGGCGTCCCGGACCGTCGGCTTGTAATTCAGACATTGCGCGCGGGTTGAGATCTTCAATCCGGCCGTCAGCAGAGGCCACCACCACACATTCAGCGACCGTAACACAGGTGTTTAACAGGTATGCGTCCAACTGGACATCAGTCAACAGTTCAAGCCGCTCGCGTGTGAGGGTGACCATTCCCGGCTTCCCCGCTGCGACTCCTCCCTCCGCGACAGGCAATGCTGGCACGCCCGTTGCGTCGATACGGGTGCGGAGCGCCATGCGTCATCGCTGTGCCTTCTCGCTGGACCGGAGGACCATAATGACCAACAACCAAGAGCAATCCTTACGTTGCGTAGTGGGAAGTGCGGACCCGGATATTCTGGCGGATGGCGGTCCGCAGGTTCAGGTTATGCAGCCAGACGCTCGAGCGCCGTCTTCGGCAACATCGCAGCAGGAGGGAACACCTTCCAGCAGACGTTGCTGTGCCGAAAAAAGATGAGCGCGACGCTCCGGCTGTCCTGCGTGGTCTCGACGCACACTTAACGATAACCTTTGCCGTGCCGAGCTACCTACCATTCCGCGCGGCGACTCTTCGGATAGGCAGCGAACACCAATGCTTAGGCCGTCGCCCCACCAGAGGTCGTACTAGTGCCAGATGTTGCTCGCCCCGGCGAATCGGCCGCGCATTCATTGTTGCAGGAGTGGAGATAGAAGAAATGAAGACGTTAAAGATCGACCGGTTACGACCGACCCAGATAACCCACGGCATGCGGGAAATACGCGACAAGACCAAGGCGTACCGGTCATTGACGGGTCATGACCTGGAAATGGCAATCGCCGAAAAGCCGGTTCCGGTCGTGCTTGGCCCGGGTGGCGCTCCGTTCGTCATCGACCATCACCACGTTGCCACTGCGCTCTGGCGTGCGGACGTGAAGCGCGTACCAGTTGTGCTCGTCAGCGATCTCTCGTCACTTTCGACGGCCGGGTTCTGGCTCACGATGGAAAACAACCGCTGGACATATCCGTATGATGCCCTTGGTCAGCGTGTGACATTCACCGACATGCGGGAACACGTCTGGGAACTGGACGACGACGAATTCCGGAGTTTGTCGGCGTCAGTACGCGATGCGGGCGGATATGTGAAAACGTCCGTGCCCCTCGAAGAATTCCGATGGTCCGATTTCTTGCGTCGCAATCTGCCACTGCCTGAAAGCGATGCAGAGTTCGACGCGCTCGTCAGTCAGGCGGTGAAGCTCGCAAAGAGCAAACTTGCGCTCGGACTCCCTGGCTACCTGGGACTACCCGACTGACGGAACCGGCGAGCCTGGCGCTCACCGTCGAACACTCTTCGCAGGATTTGGTATAGGCCTGTCGCATGGAGCAATGCAACAGCATTGCGGTCGGACAGCCGACGCTGCCGGGCGGCTTTCGTCACGCCTCGCCATGCCGAACTTCATCGGCGACACGCAGCCGCCCTGCATGAGTCGCTATCCGGTCAATGCCGGGCGGGAGAATCGAAATGGACATAGTTGTAGCGATATTTGGGGAAGGCAAAAACCTCGATGCACTGCAGATGGCCGCCCGGACAGTCGCCGTCTTCTTCCTGGCGCTTGTCTTCATTCGCATATCCGGCCGACGTTCATTTGGGCAGCGTTCGCCCTTTGACTACGTGGTCGCCATACTGCTCGGCGCAACATTAAGCCGCGTTATTGTCGGAGCGTCGCCCGCCGTGCCGACGCTGGTTGCATCGCTCGTGATGGTGGTAATACATCGAGCGCTTGCGTGGGCATGCGTGCATTCGCCGCGACTCGAGTCGCTCGCGGTTGGCGTCGAGAGAGAAGTCTTCAGGGACGGCCAGTTCAACCGGAAGCAGATGTCCGCTGCGCTCATCACCCGGACTGATGTGTTCGAGACGGCGCGCCGAGAACTCCACACCCTTGACCTCGACGACGTGCAACTCGCGATTCTTGAGCGCAATGGGCAGGTGAGCCTCATCCGCAAACGGACCAGCTCCGGCGCCCACTGAGATGCGTAGACACCCAAACTGCGCGCGCTACGAGAGAGGGCGTCAAGCGATGGCCGACCGGGCCGGAAGACGCGCTCATCGCTGATACGGCCGACCCGGCGACGGCGCGCCTCAACCGGATGACAGAAAAGCCTCCCTTCGGGCAACCTCGGCCGTCGCAAAGGTGTCGACAAGACAGCAGCTGTTTGCGACGGCCTCGAAGCTGCTGTCCTCGAAGGTAAATATGAAACGGCGTAGCGCTATCGGCGACGCGATGTCCGGCCACCATTCAGCAACAAGCGTCGACTTCAGAACCTCGTACGCTGCGTAAGGACGCAAGCCCTTTGCATGAAGGATATGCGGGCTCACTTCCTCGTCATTGGGCGGACCGAGGCTCGCAAACACGGCACCGTCGAACCTCAGGAGGCAAAACGGTTCTTCGTTCCGGGCTGGCGCAGAGGGCAAGCAGGACGCTTACCGGGACGCAAGGACACGTCCAAACCGTCCATTCACCGTCGGCGCGAATCCCCCTTCCTTGCATTGGCTTCCCCTTTAACCTGCTTCCCTTTAAGCAGGATCCATCTGGCCCGCCAGGTCCCTGCCGTCGCGTTCACGCAACACTCGCTGCACATGTACACAAGGTCAGGCCGGCTAACTTTACATCATAATGTGATATTTACACACTTGCTTCCGCTCTTCGTATGCGGGTAGCGTCGCCGCGGGCGAAGCCGCGAACGCCTGTTCTAGTCTTTTCCGCCCGGAATCACGGTGCCGAGCACCTGACGGGCGGTATTCACAATCATGCTGCCCTCTTTCGGATCGCCTTCCATGAGTGTGCGCGCGAATGCACGCGCCTGGGCCATCGTGACGTGCGGCGGAAGTGGCGGCACTTCAGGATCGGTCTTCACTTCGAGCACAACAGGGCGTTTCGAGGCGAGCGCGGTTTCCCACGCGTCTCCAAGCTGATCGGCGCTATCGACATAGATGCCTGTCAGGCCGATCAGCTCCGCAAAGCGGTGATACGGCACGTTGGGAATCTTCTGCGACGCGTTGAATTTCGGATCGCCTTCCATCACGCGCTGCTCCCACGTCACCTGATTCAGGTCCTCGTTGTTCAGCACCAAGCAGATCCAGCGCGGATCGGTCCATTGCTTCCAGTACTTTGCGACTGTGATCAGCTCGGCCATGTTGTTCATCTGCATCGCGCCGTCGCCGACCATCGCGATCACGGGACGGCCCGGCCACGCGAACTTCGCGGCAATCGCATAGGGCACGGCCGCTCCCATCGACGCCAGGCCGCCCGATAGCGAGCCCATCATGCCGCGCCTGATCTTCAGATCGCGTGCATACCAGTTGGCACACGAACCGGAGTCACTTGTCAGAATGACGTCATCCGGCAAACGCGGTGACAATTCTGTGAATGCACGCTGCGGATTCACGCCGTTTTCGGCCGGCTGATGCGCGCGTTCGTCGAGCGTCTCCCACCAGCGCGAAGTCCAGCGCTCGATGCGCGAGCGCCACGCGGTACTGTCCTTTTGCTTGAGCAACGGCAATAGCGCGCGCAACGTTTCCGCGCTATCGCCGACGAGATTCACTTCCATTGGATAGCGCAGGCTGAGCATGTCGGCCTGGATATCGATCTGCACGCCGCGCGCATCGCCTTCTTTTGGCAAAAACTCCGAGTAGGGAAAGCCCGAACCGATCTTCAGCAAGGTATCGCACGACGTCATCATCTCGTAGCTGGGCTTCGTGCCGAGCAGCCCGATCGAGCCCGTGACCCACGGCAGATCATCGGGCAGCGCGGCCTTGCCGAGCAGCGCCTTCGCCACGCCCGCACCGAGACGGTTCGCGACTTCGATGACTTCGTCCGTCGCGTGCAGCGCGCCCGCGCCGACGAGAATTGCGACCTTGTGGCCGTCGTTCAGGACATCGGCGGCGCGTTGCAGGTCTTCCTGCATCGGCACGATTCTGGGACGCGAGTAGCCGACGCCCGAATGTGGGTTTTGTCGCGCTAAGGGGGCAGGAGTAAAATTGAAGTTGATATTTGCCCGAAGTGAAGCGTGAGATGAAGAAGTCGACTGCGAGACAAGCCCTGCCTGCCGGCGTAGCGAAGGTACTCAAGCGCCTGCACTATCCTCTGGAGGTGATACTT
>NZ_JAWRXV010000662.1:0-277 GCF_046534875.1 Paraburkholderia sp. SIMBA_054
GGTGTGCCATATCGACGTATAGCCCTACCCCTTATTGAACACGTTCACCACCCGCGACATGGATTTCGCTGCCAGCACGAGCAGAGCGCTGGTTGGACTGTAGTCGACGTTGTACATCAGGTCGATAAAGTAGAACATGGATAGTGCGATGAGCGGGTGGTACATCGCGCGGCTTATCAGGCGTTTCATCGGCATCTCACGCTGTCTCTTTTGCACGAACCGATAAGCCACTGTGCCTAAACCGATCTGCGCAAGTCTGGTGGCGCGCCAGGATTCC
>NZ_JAWRXV010000663.1:0-277 GCF_046534875.1 Paraburkholderia sp. SIMBA_054
TCTTTACGTGCATATATCAGATAAGCTTAGGAAAAAAATAAAAAATTGGTCAGTTCCTTTCAAGAATTAACCTTCATTGTGATCATTTGAATCATCACAATCTACATATACACATTTTTTGTGTGCTTTAGTAGTGGGCCTTATCCACGGTGCTTATCATTTCCCAAAGTTTGAAAGAATTTGCGATAAAATCAGCGCAAAGGAGTTAAAGAACCCTTTTATTACAAAATACACCTACCTCCTTTTAGGAAGTAGGCGCATTCAATTTATTTCAAAT
>NZ_JAWRXV010000664.1:0-277 GCF_046534875.1 Paraburkholderia sp. SIMBA_054
AAGTACCCATTTTCTTGTCACGATATGTGAACAAGAAAATGGGTACTAAATAATCTGTCTCTGTTGATAATTGAGTATTTTATACTATAAAATTAGTTCCTACTTTCTCGTCTTTTTAAAATTGTACAAGTGTACAATGACATGAAACTCTAAACTATTTAGATAAGAAAGTCTAAACTTTCATTTTTGGAATTTAATTGGACAAGAAAATCAAGTTCCAAAATTTTATTGATATAAAGAACTAAATACATGTAATCTTGTGTGAACGTATAGGTTT
>NZ_JAWRXV010000665.1:0-277 GCF_046534875.1 Paraburkholderia sp. SIMBA_054
CGGTTGTCCCCGTATCACAAAAAAACCATCCGCAAGCTTATGGAGATACAATCCCGCAAACGCGCTGCGGCGACAGGCGGAGAAAGCCGTATTCCTGTCGATGCCGAAACGACAAGATGCCTAGAGGAACAAGGTCTGTCGCTCGATTCTGTTTTGGAGGATCATCGTGAAATCACGGTGCGCAAGGCGGCCAATCTACATACAGGCGGTACGATCCACGACGTGACAGCGACTGTTCATAGAAACCTTGTCGATGCTGCCTGTAAGGCTGCGCGTG
>NZ_JAWRXV010000105.1:0-17610 GCF_046534875.1 Paraburkholderia sp. SIMBA_054
TGCTTGATCTTGAGCAACTGATTGGCGACGCGAGTGGCCTCCAGGCCGTTGCGAAAGTTGGTCTTTAGCACGCGCAATCCCTGCCGCTCGGCCAGTTTCGGGTCCTTCCAGAACAGGCTCTTGACCTGGCTCCAGGAAAAGAAATTGGGGTGGACAATCTGGTTGGAATCCCCGCAGAGCATGAAATGGCCAGGCTTCTTCAGGGTTGTCAGCACGAGCGCGAGTTGCACGGTGGTGATGTCCTGCACCTCGTCAATAACCACGAAGTCGTACCGCGGCGCGGCCAGCGCTTGCCAGTCGTGGGCGACAAGATTCAGGTCGTAGAGCTTTGCCTCGGCCAGCCAGGCGCGATACTTCTCAAACAGATTGTAGAGTTGGTCGCGCCGTTCTACGGGAAAGATCGATTGACGCACCCCCAGTGCTTGATACTCGTCACGCGACAGGACACCGCCCGACCCGGCAGCAATCACGCCGCGAATCTCCTCGAAAGCCTGGTGGGCTTCGACATCCTTGAAGTTCTGCCGTATACGGGAGTGCCAGCCCGCAAAGTCGCGCCAGCTAGCCTCGCGTCCTGCCGGAACGCGGATCGACTCGACAAACTCCCGGTAGGACAGAAATACGGCATCCTGACCGCCATGCTCGAAACCGTTGGCGTAGTAAAGGTCGCGGGCACTCTGCGCCAGGAAGGCGGAGTGAGTGACGTAGAGGACCTCACCTTCGGCACGCTTGAGCTTTTCAAGCGTCAGTGCGGTCTTGCCGCTGCCAGCGCTGCCGACCACAACCAAGGGAGGTGGTCGTCGGTAAATGGTCTCCTGCGTGTCATCAAACGAGATCGGTTTGTCGAGCAGGTGAATGCCGGTACGCTCGGGATGAAGGTAGCGCAGGGCTTGCGCCTCCCTGATGGCGTCATCAGCGCTGATGTCTGGAATTTTGCTCTCGTCAATCGCCGCGCCGCGCAGGAAACGTGACTTATCGTAGGCGTGATTGGCGATCACTTCCAGCATCAGTGCGCAGACTTCATCCCCGTGGCGCACCAGCGAGAACAACAGCCGGTCGGCGTCATCCAGCTTCGCCCGGTAGAACTTGCCGTGGCTGAGATTGGCGAGCTTCTTGACTTGGGCAGCACGGAAGTCGTGGCGAGCGATGGCCGCGGACACCTTGTCATAGCTGGCCTTGACGCGTGAGGTGTCGAGGCCTGTGTATTCGAGAATCTTCATGAGGCGATGAGGTCGAAGACAAGTGCAAGAGCAAGAATTCTCTCATGGCCGTCGGGCCTGCCAACCTCTATAGCAAGTTTTCCGGTCATTCTTGAACGGCAGTTATCCGACCTGAACCGGACGCCCTTTGACAGAGTATTCCTTCATGCTGAATGACGGGTTTTGGAGTGGCGGATCGCTGACGCGGTCCGACCATACCGCGACCCGACGGCGTGACTCCGAAAACGTTGGGAGAGCACCCCAAAACCGATGCAGACGCATCCGTTGACTTGCAGCAGACACCTCGTCGACGACCCACAGAATTCGAATTCAGGAAAACAGGTCAGCCAGCCTCAGGCACGCACGTTCGACGCAGCCGATGGAAAGTCCTCACGGCGCTCCGCCCATTTCAGGATCGCATCCAGTGCCGGGCACAGCGCCTGCCCCCAATCGGTCAGGCGGTAGTCCACCTTCGGCGGCACCTGGTGATAGACCGTGCGCGTCACAATGCCGTCCTCTTCGAGGCGGCGTAGCTGCTGCGCAAGCATTTTTTGCGTGATGCCGGGGATCAGCCTCTCGAGGTCCGAAAAGCGTCGCACCTGACCACCGAAAAGGTGAAACAGGATGACCAGCTTCCAACGTCCTTCCAGCAGCTTGAATGCGGCTTCGACGTCGATCGCGGCGGTCGTGGGGGTGTAGGTTTTTCGGTTGGGCACGGCTCACTTACTTTTTAGTGCGTTCTTGCGATGTGGTAACTATAGCGCCATCATTGGGACATGCATGACGTTCAGGAAAAGTCCGATGAACATGACCCTGCCGCCGCCACTGGATGCCTATCTGAACGCAGAAACCACCAGCGACACCGCTCCTCTCGCGAACTGCTTCGCTGCCGATGCCGTCGTGCGCGACGAGGGCCGCACTATCGAGGGGCTCGAAGCCATCCAGGCCTGGAAGAAAGACGCCAAAGCCAGGTACCAGTACAACGTCGAGCCGTTGGACTTGTCCCAGGATGGCGCCGCCGTGACGATGCGCGCCAGGCTCACCGGCACCTTCCCCGGTAGCCCGGTCGAGCTGACCTACACGTTTGTCCTGGCCGGCGGCAAGATCGCGTCTCTGGAGATTCACTGATGAGCGCCGCATCCGAACTTCAGGGCCTTCGGGCGCTCGTCACAGGCGGGACCAAAGGCATCGGTAAAGCCGTTGTCGCACGCCTTTGCGAGGCGGGCGCGAACGTCCTCGCGACGGCACGTTCGCGTTCCGACGACCTTACCGAAGAAAGGTTCATCGGTGCGGACATCACGACGGCCGAGAGCTGTAAAACCATTGTCGACGCCGTGCTCGACCGGCTCGGCGGCGTCGATATAATCGTGCACGTGGCGGGTGGCTCATCTGCGCCGGCGGGTGGCTTCAGGGCGCTCGACGACGACGAATGGAACAAGGCATTGAGCCTGAACCTGTTCCCGGCAGTACGCATCGATCGCGCGCTGTTGCCCTCGATGGTCGAGCAGCGCTCGGGCGTCATCATCCACGTCACGTCGATCCAGCGGCAGTTACCGTTGCCGGAAGCAACGATTGCCTATGCCGCCGCCAAGGCTGCCCTGTCGAACTACAGCAAAGCCCTGTCCAGGGAAGTCAGTCCGAAAGGCGTTCGGGTCGTGCGTGTCTCCCCGGGCTGGGTCGAGACGGATGCAGCCGCGAGTCTCGTTGCTGAGATCGCCCGGCAGAACGGCATCGACACGGAAGGCGCCCGCAAGATCATCATGGATTCGCTCGGGGGCATTCCTCTCGGCCGGCCATGCTCCTCCCGGGAAGTGGCAGAACTCATCGGTTTCCTCGTCTCCGCGCGGGCCAGCGCCATCACCGGCACTGAGTACGTCATCGAGGGCGGAACTGTTCCGACACGTGATCTGAGCCGCTTGTCGGTGGACGTCGACGTGCTTCGGCGTACGCGTAGCGCGTTTCGCAGGTAGCTGTTCGCGGTTCCCGTTCTGGCGCCGGCCGGCCTTCACGTGGTGTGCCCGCCCAATGAACCTCTGCTTTTCTGCAGCACGGCCACCCGTGGTGGGCCGGGCATTATTCACCGGCCTCATCGCACCTGGACATCAGGTCACACAGCAGGTCACCCTTCGTCCGCAATTCGCGATGCCATGGAATGGCGGACAACAAGCTCAGAGCGCGATCAGCGACCGTCTCATGTCGAGCCGGGAGCGGACCCGCGAAAGCTTCCTCAGAATGGCTCAAGCTTGCCGAACCCGGAAATACGAGGTCGCCTCGAACACCGCGATCCCTGGTTGAAAGCCGAACTTCCGTAGACGATCCTCAACGGACAGTGGACTAGGCGCTACCAAATCGGCCGCTTCCCGGGTACAACGGTCATTCACTCCTTCGAAACGCTCGGCCAGGCCATAGGCCGTACCTGCGATTCACGCCCCCTATCGACCTCCGACGCAGAGCTCGTCATGGCGGTGAATGCGGTGACCGACCCGGCCAGTGCGGTGGCGGTACCGAACCAGCTCCCAAAGCGAATATTTGCCCAGAAATGAATAGGACCGTCCCCGCCTAGTCCTCTATCGTCGCCTCGATCCGGCCCTCTCTGATAGCACGGACGAACTCCCGATAATCACGTCGGTTCTGGGAGCTGTACTCAGTCGCGAACTCGGCGACCGCGTCGTCGAAGGTCTGCCCGGAACCCATATACCCGGCCATCATCGCCGCATCACCGGAGCGCGCATGCGCACGGGCCAGAGCATGCGCGCACATCCGCGCATACTGCCGCAACATCCCCGTATCCCAGTCCTCGATCACGACGGACATCTTCATGTCGCGCAGCTGACGAAGATAGAAGTCGCGGCCGTTCTTTCCACGGGTCCAACCGAGGAACACGTCGCTGGCCGACTGCATGATGCGCTGGCCTGCTATGACACGCTGGCCATGATTGGGATGCTGGCTCTTCCCCGCATAGGGTTCGAGCACCGACGCCCTTGCCTCCTTTACCTGGAGGAAGAGTGGGTCGTTGTCCGCCGCCATGAACAGACCCACAGCGCACATCGTGCCGACGCTGCCCACGCCCACCACCTTGATCGCCAGATCGACGAAGTAGAACCTGTCAAACAGCGTGCGGACATGCTCCGGCAAGCTCTCGCGATACGAGGCGATGGCTTCGGCATACCCCGATTCGATACCGGGGGCCTGTTGTTCCGTCGGATGAAAGATCAGCGGTAGCTCGTCCCTGATCCTGGGCGCGCTACCTTCCTGCGCGACCAGCTTCGGATACAGATGGTCAGGCACCGTCTTGCGCCTTTCCACTTCGATCCGGTCCGCTATCCGCTTGCGCGCGGCTTCCACGGCAGCAGGATCGCCCGTGCGATCCTTGTACTTTTGCAGGTCGATTCTGTCGTACCAGACATCGAGAGCCCGCATCCCCGCGTAATCATGCATCCGCTCGCGGTATTCGCGGACGAGATCCATGGCCACGCCTGCCGCGTCGCTGTTGGGAAGCTCCAGATGTTTCGCTGCGATCACCACACTCGCCGCGAGCCGCTTGAGGTCCCACTCAAATGGGGCCGGCAGCGTCTCGTCCAGATCGTTGATGTCGAAGATTACGTTGCGCTCCGGCGTTGCGAAGCCGCCGAAGTTCATCAGGTGTGCATCGCCGCACGCCTGCACACGAATCCCGCTTGTGGGCGTCGTGGCGAGATCGGCAGCCATCAGCGCCGCCGCACCACGATAGAAGGCAAATGGCGACGCAGACATGCGTCCGAAGCGGATCGGGATCAGCTCCATGATGCGGCCTTCATTGGAGTCGCCAAGGAGTTGGACCGGGTCACGGCGATCCTCAGGCGGCTTCCATCCCGCCTGCGACGCGCGCGACACCGTGTCGCGCAGCGCCCGCCCTTTAGCCGCGCGCTCATCAGCGGTCAAGTAAGGGGTTTCTGTTCGAGCTGCGGCACTCGGGTGCTTCCGCGTAACAGCTTTGTCCATAACCTCTCTCCCTTCTGTGTTTGCTGGCGCAACCTGCCGCACGCTCGACTGGCCAACGCCCGATGACGACCGATTTCTTCACTTCCCCGACTGGCCTCAGCAATCAGTCAAGCGGCTTGAGGGGAAAGCGTCAGATTTCCGAGAAGGGGCGAGCCGCGCTTTCCCAACGCGTTCAGATAGATGCTTTCGTCGTAGCGTCCGCCATGTCACCACGTCATGGCCTGCGTTTCTGGTTCATGCCGGCGCGCCCATTCCCATGCCGCCCTGAGAATCGTCAATCGCATCGGCCACCGAGACGCGGCGTCCTAAATGGCCGACGCGGTCCTCCAGTCCTTCGGCACGAAGGATATCCCGCACCTCGGCGTGTGCTGCGACGAGTTGCAACCCGATCCCCTCTGCCTGCAGTGCCTCGTGCAACGTCGCCAGCATGCGCGCGCCGGCGAGGTCCACGACGGGTGATGTGGATAGATCCCATATCACCAGCCTGACCGGTCCGGTGGTCGAGCGGATCTTTTGCCAGACCGCAGCGCGCACGTGCTCGACATTGAAGTAAAGCAGCGACGCCTCGACGCGGCATACCAGCACACCCGGAACGGGCTCGTTGTCCGGGTGACGCTCGATGTCGGAGTAAATCCGGGTGCCAGCGATGCGGCCGAGGAAGGCCACATGCGGATGCGCGGCGCGCCGTATGAGCAGCAACATCGAGACGAGCACCGCCACCATTACGCCCTTCAGGATGCCCAGCAGCAGCACGGCGGCGAAAGCAACCATTGCTACGCAGAATTCGTAGCGGCTTACCCGCCAGACGTGGCGCAGTTCCCGAATGTCGATCAATCCCTTGACGGCAACCAGCACGATCGCCGCGAGAACCACATTGGGCAGGTTGCTCAGCAAGTCAGTCAGGTACATCAGACACAGACCGATCGTGACCGACGCGAAAACCAGCGCGAGCGGTGTTTTGGCGCCGGCCTTGTCGTTCACCGAGGACTGCGACAGGCCTCCGGCTACCGGGTAGGCGCGGAAGAGCCCCGCGGCCAGATTCGCCGCGCCCAGGCCTAGCAGTTCCTGACGCGGATCAATCTCGTAGCCGTTCGCCTGCGCCAGTGCGCGCGCGGCGGAAACGCTTTCGACGTACGACAGCAACAGACAGGCGAACGCCAACGGAATCACGCCGTCCACATCGCGCACCCGCAGCCCCGGCAGGCGGAACTCAGGCAACCCTTGCGGTATCGCGCCGACGACCTTGAAGCCGAGACCACCCAGTTGAGTGACTGACAGCAGAATGATGGAAATCACCACCACGAATAGCGCGACCGGGCGGCCCGGCAGGAATTTTTCGCCCAACAGCAGCATGGCGATCGCGGCAAGACCGAAAGCAAGCACGGCGAGGTTCGTATCAGAGATCTGGCCGGCAAGGACGACGACGCGTTCGAAGAAGTTCTCCCCGCCACCCTTGACTCCGAACAGCTTCGGCAATTGAGTCAAGGCGATCGTCAGCGCAGCGCCAGCCTTGAAGCCGAGCAGTATCGTTTCGCTGATGAAGTTGACGAGCGAACTCAGCCGCAGCAGCCACGCCAGCACACACATGCCTCCGACGAGCAACGCCGTCAGCGCCGCAATGGACGCCCAGCGGGCTGGATCACCGTCTGCCATGTTCGCAACGGTTACCCCGACGAGCAACGAGATTGCGGAGGTGGGTCCAATTGCAAGCTGGCGCGACGAGCCAAATAGCGCGTAGAACAGCCCGCCTACCAGATAGCAGTAAATGCCGTACTGCGGCGGCAGCCCGGCGAGCGACGCGTAGGCGAGAGACACCGGAATACCGTAGGCAGCGAGCGTCACCCCGGCTATCGCGTCGTGCGCCAACCATTGCGGACGATAGGCGGCCAGCCACTGTGCCGGGGGGAACACCGCGCGCCACCCGCGCACGGAATCACCGCTCGTGACTTTGCCGGCGTTGGGAGGTACTTCGCTCACGGGCTCGCCTCCTTTGCGAAAGTCGATTCAACAAGGAAACTGCGCAAACAAAACACTCGGGGTGCGAACGCCTTCATGCTATTGCCTGTTTCCACACCCCTAGTGTAGGGCGTCCGGTGGACAAGGAAATTGGACCTTGGTCCTAGTAAGGAGGGCAGGAGGGGGCCCCCGTATCATTTTTGCGCGCGCTCGCACCGCGCACGCTTCAATGGCCGGGTGAGGCAGTGGCCTTGGAGTGACTTCTTTGTGGCGAGGACCAGCCGCTCAAAAGGGAAGTTCTTTGTCTCCGTTAATGACAGCTTGTGGCCGGGTGCAGTCTCACGCAATGCGCATATTTCGCCCCGACTGTGGCTGCCGGCGATCGGCGGCACGCGACCCCAAGCGGCCCTTCACGTCAACTATCGTGTACGACCGTTGCGTAATCCTGAGCCGCCGTTCACCCGCCTCTTAGTCCTTGCCGCGTTGGACAGTTGCGTCGGCCAAGTTGCGTAAGCGCTGACGCCCATTCACGGGTGACATTACGCTTCAACCCTCTGGTCGGCAGGCTTGTGCCGAGACTCCCGCGCTGGGCTCCACGCAGCTACTGACCAAGCATGGCGAGCGCGTTGCGCATCGGAGCAAGTGAGACTGCAATCAGCCCCGCGAGCGGCGAGTTCATTTCCAGTATCAGGCAAATTGCCATGGAAGTGGATAACGCGCCCAGAAACAATGCTGCAATGACCGTGCCGTTGGCGGAGGCGAACACCCCAAACGCGCCGAAAATGATGGAAAGCCACAACACCAGTGCTACCAGCAGCGGTATGGGGAGTGAACTCGCCTCCTGCAGCAGCGCCAGCCCGCGCACGGCCAGCGCTTCATCGGCAATCTGGATGGCGCTCGTCTGCAGCTGACGCTGCTCTTCGTTACGCGGCGAGAGTTCTTTCAGCTTGTGCTGAAGGCCTTCCGCCCGTTTTAACGACTGGATGCTGCCCGCTGCTGATACCTGCGCAGGGTCGCGGGAAGCGAGTATCTGAATCCACGTGCTGTAGTTCTGCTTAAGCAGGTCACGGACCTCATGCGTTTCAGGTCCATATTGGGCCAGCACGCGATCGAGGCGAACGATGTTAGCGGCATTGTGCACAAGCTCACTATTCACTGTATCGAATGAGCTTTTCGCCGACGAGATCAGCAGGCCAAGCACCAACGCGGCCATCGTCGCGATCAGACCGGTCGCCAGCTTCACGACACCGACTGAATCATCGTCAAGGTGATGCTCCGGCAGCATGGCATGCACGTACAAGCCAAGCAGCGCGCCGCTGAATACGCATACAAACACGATCAATGCGACAACGACGTCGCTCACAGTTCAATCCTCGGTCTCTCGTGGCACCCTGTCGACGGTCAGGGGATCATGCCGCACTCAAACATCTTGTTGAGGATCGGCGCTGCCACCCTGTTGATGAACGCGGTGCGCATCTGTGGATCGTCGCGCAGCATCTGCACGGCCTGCTGTTCTCTCTCGGGCTTTGGCTTGCCCTGTTTTTCGGCTCTCTCATGCCACAGTTGCTCACAGGACGATTGCTGGTACTTTTGCACGAGGTTGTCGGCCATCATGTCCATAATCGGATATTGCTGTGCGATGGCACTGCCCGCGAACAGCAGGGCTGGCACCATCGCAAATCTCAAGAGACGCCTGTTCACGGGTCTGCCCTCATATCTTCATCAACGGGTCATCAGTGAGGAAAAGCGCCCGAATCGTCTCGTCCGTAAGGATGGCCTGGTTCTTGACGTCGTCCGGGTGCGCACGATCCACGGCAATTGCTCAAAGGTTAGTTTACGTGACCAGTGGGGGATGCCGATATTGCACCTTGGTCCTATATCGGCTCAATAGGGCGCATCGCCTGTCGCCGGTGCGCGATCGTTTTCATCCGGATCGGAGGAGTAGCGCTGGGTCGATTGCGCCAATTCGTGCCACATCGAAGCGAACAATCCAGACCGGCTGATTTTTGAAAGCAGTGAATGATTTTTTTGTGGCCGAAATTCCGTCGGGGGCCAATCTGCGCAAATGCCTCCTGTATGAACAGTTCGGACACGCGGAAGTGCAGATTCCTCAATCAGCCACGGGCAGCTTGTGGCAACCTGCGGCCGACCCACGGACGTTTGGCATGAAGCACGTATGCCAGCTTGTCGGTAAATGGAGAAGACGCGAGCGAGCCAGCCAGCACGGGAGCCAGTCGAGCCCCCTCACTAAACAGGTTAAAGGCTCGTCGCCATGGGCACGTCGAGACCTACATCGAGAATCCGCCACGCGGTCACTGATTGCCAGACGTAAGTTGCTTGTTGCGGTCGGTGAGATATTGGATCAGCCCGTCGACGCCGCTTTGCTGGATCTTGTCGCTGAATTGCGTACGGTATGTCTGGATCAGCCACGCGCCGAGCACGTTCATGTCATAGACGCGCCAACCCTGCGGTGATTTGTACAGCCGGTAGTCGATCTGCATTTGACCGTTTTTGCCTGGCGCGACCGTGCGCACCACGGCGTCGGTGCCGCTCGACTCGGCGGGCGAAGGCAGGTATTCGAATTTCTGATCCGTGTTGATCAGCGCGAGCGCGCCGGAATACGTGCGGATAAGCAGCTGCTTGAACTGCTCGATCACCTGGTCCTGTTGCTCGAGTGTCGCGGTGCGCCAGAAGCGGCCCATCGCGTACTGCGTGGTGCGGCGAATGTCGACGTATGGGAGGATGTCCCGGTTCACGATAATCATGATGCGCGGAATGTCGTCCGGCGTGAGCGCCTGCTTGCGCACCTCGTCCAGGATTTGCTGCGTCACGGTTTGGATGAGTATCTGCGGGTCGGTCTGGTCGTTGATTTGAGTGGACCAAGCGTGCTCAGGCGCGCACAGCGACCCGATGCCGGCCGCAATGGCCAGCGATGCGACGAACGCGGAACGGACAATGGTGCTTCGGCGGAAGTGCTTCATCGCAAACCTCGATTCCGAGAAGGGCCCGGTAGACCGCCGGAGCGGTTCGCGCGGCGTTTCGCTGCTCATGCGGCGACGCTGGCATACCGGAGCAGCCACTGAGGCCGGTTACGTACCTGCCAATCCGGTCGCCGAACTCACGCGCCGCCAGTGGCCAGCCGAAGACTTACTTCAGGTGAATGAGGACTGATCCCTCCGATACTTCTGGCGCGGTCGCGCCGGTGTCTCCGGCGTTTTTGGCGATCCAGTCCTTCGCCTTTTGCACGCTTTCATCAATGCCTGCCTTGTCCTGGCAAACAGTCACCGAGAATCCGCCATCGCCGCCGCGTGCGAGGGTGTAGCCGACAAAGCCTTTGACCGAACGCATCAGTTCTTCGACGTCAGCCGTGCGCTTCTCCAGCAGATCGAATAACTCCTTTGCACCCTTTCCGGAATACCGCCTTATAACAGTCTGCATGATTGGGGCCTCCTGTTTGATGGGCCAGCGAGACGAGCATCCGCACGAACAATGTGTGCAGCGTGTAACTGCTCTTTTCGACAGCGTTTAGTGCGTGGAAGAAATTGAGAAGGCCGCGCGCCTGATTTCCGCGACCCATATCAAGTGTAGTCACCGTGCCTTCGTAGTAAACCTGAGAAGCGGTTGCAAAATCCTCGTACCTTCAGCCAACGTCCGCAATTGGCCGGCCAAGCCCGGAAGTTCGGCAGCCCGCCGTGTCTGGTCCGACGCCCCTCGTCCGCGAACTTCGATAGTCGGCCCTTACCGCACCTTCGTTCGCGAGAAATCACCCGCTCGCGGGCCACGCTTGCGACCCCGATCCGCCAGGTGGCACGTGAACGCTCATCCACCTCGCGGACCGGCTGAAAGCGCTGCTCGGGCTGGGGTCTAGCACGTTTGCCTGTACTGGAAACGGCGAACAGCTCAACCTTTTCCGCACCTCGCCGATATACCGCTCGAACGCAGCGTTGAGTTGGACAGACGCGACACGCGGCGAGTGGACAAGGACAGTTTCCTGAGAAACGTCGCCGCGCACGCTTCGAAGACGACCCTTCCCGATCGAAGAATCTTCCAGCCCATAGCGCGCATGCCAGCACGACACGGAAGGCAGCCACAGGAGCCATCAGTCGGGCCTCATGTAAAGCCCATCAGGTTGTCAACGCTGCGAGCATGGGCCACACCGCAATTCCCCAATTCACGTGCCTCAGGAGGGCACGCTTCACGATCATGAAACGAATCTATGCCACGTTCCTCGTCGCACTGCTGATCGCTACGCTTGCGCCGGAGTGCCAGGGACAGTACGCCACCGACTGGGTGGCGAACACGTTTGGGACCAACGCTAATCGCGTGGGTAGCGTCGCGCGCTCCATGTGGATAGCGCCCGAAGGCGTCATCTACACGGCTTCCATGTGGGACGAAAACGAAGGGGGTGTCGCGATATACCAGAACGGCCAAAGCCTGGGGTCCATAGGAGGTCACGGCGATTTTCAGGGCGGCGCCATTACGGGTAATGCAACTTCGATCTTCGCCGCTCTGCATTTCAATGCGACTTACGGCAGCGGTACGGTGGCGCGGTACAACCGGACCACCCAAACCCGCGACTTTCTCATCCCGGTCAGCGCGACAACGACTGAGCAGCGGGCTGATGTAATCACGGGACTCGCGACGTCGGGCTCGCTCCTTTATGCGAGCGACTTTCCTGGAGATCGCGTCCGCGTCTACACCACCGACGGCGTCTGGCGGCAAGATATCGCCGTCTCAGGCCCTGGCGCGCTCGCGGTGGACAGCGCAGGAAACATTTGGGTTGCGCAAAAGAGTGCGGGCGCGATCCTCGAGTTCAATCCGGCCGGCGTGCTCCTGAACACCATCCAGATGTCTGTCGCCTCTCGACCGGCCTCGCTGTATTTCGATTCGTCGACCGGGTGTCTCATGATCGGCGACGCGGGCCCCGACATGAACATCAAGATCTATAACATCTTGGGCATTCCAATTCCGGTCAGTACATTTGGCATTCAGGGGGGATATCTCGATACGACAACGGGAATCAAAGGCCAGGTTGGCGACAAGCGTTTTACCCGCGTCACCGGCATCGGCAAAGACGCCGCCGGCAACCTGTACGTGCTCAACAACCCGTGGGGCGGGAGCTGGGACCTCGGCCGCGACGGCGGCACCGACATTCACTCCTACAACATTTTTGGCCACCTGCAATGGAAGCTTCAGTCTCTCAACTTCGAGGGGGGCGCCGCTCCAGACCCGGGTACTGACGGCACGTACTTTTATGGAGGTACCAACATCTACACCGGCACCGCCGGGGGAAGTTTCGTAGCGAACACTGTCGATCCGATCGGCTATCCCTCCGATCCACGCATCAACATCAACGATCGCTCACGCGATGAGCACTTCGGTCAACTTGCCAGCGTCGGCGCCAACCGGATTCTCGTGGCGTCCGGCCAGAATCCCGATACCTTCTATTTCTTCCACTTCAATGCTGCGAATGGCTACATCGCAATACCGGACGCCACGCTTCCAGGTACAGCGTTCCATACGACCGCACCGGTCAGGGACGGATTCTGCCTCGACAGCAAAGGAGACATCTGGGCCGGTTTGGACAAGACGAATGCCATCTGGCACTATCCGCTGACCGGCTTCGATGCCAACGGTCAGCCGGGTTGGGGAGCGGGAATTGCAACGCCCATTCCGGGCACGATCATGCCATTGACGCGGATCATCTACCTGCCGGAAAGCGATACGATGATCCTGGCACAGGGCGTTGTCGGGAGCACGGACTGGACGTCGATCGGAACGCGCATCGAGGTGTATCACGGTTGGCTCGCAGGCAACACAACGGTTCCCAATCCGGTGATCAACCTCACCAGCGCCAATCCCAAGTCGATTACGGCAGCCGGCAACTATCTTTTCGTCGGATACGTACACACCGTGCCCAACATCGATGCCTTCAATCTGACCACAGGCAGCCTGGACACCACGTTGATCAACAGCAGTCCCAATACCGTGTACATCGGCAATGACGTGGATTCGATGTACGGCCTTAGATCGTACCGTCGGTCGACCGGGGAGTACGTGATCACGAAGGACAACTACAACGGGACCAGCGTCATCATTTATCGCTGGACACCCTGATCAACAGTGCTCGTCGCGGCTACGCCCCGGCGAGCACCTCACGTCATGTCGAGTTTTTGACGTTGTTTATTTCCACAGGCAGCGTTCGACAGGAAAATCCGCGCGTCCTTCCGGACCGCTAGCCGAACTCGTGAACTCGTTCAGAGCGTTTGCCGAAGCCTGGTTTTATGCTACGGGCATATTTCGACCCTGAAGAGACCTTTGCCATCATCGTCGTCCAGTCCAGCGGCTCTGGGCGAATTATGCGATGTGAATTTCAACGAAAGTAATTCGTTAGCAAATTCACACGCCATCGACTTCTTTTTGTCCCTATACCGTCATTGCCTCCCGATATTTTCTTTCCGTCGTAACGCTTTGTAAGAGAGACAGCGTCTCCATGCAGGGAGCTGTCCGTCGTTTCCACACGCCACATTACCGATTGCTCGTCCGAGTAACGTCATGGAGGCGTTCGTGAAAAAAATTGTCGATGTAATTAGCATACCAACATTTAGAGGCGGCTTACTTTGCGGCGCCGTTTCCGTCGCGCTTGCCGCAGCTATCTATCCGGCTGTCGCGCAAAGCGAGCAGCAGGCCGCGGTAGCGGCTGCGGGAGTGAAGACGGCGTCGCCGATCAAGCATGTCATCGTGGTGGTCGGCGAGAACCGCACGTTCGATCACGTATTCGGCGCTTACACGCCGCGCCAGGGGCAGACGGTTGCGAACCTGCTGTCGAAGGGCATCATCACAGCCGACGGCAGCCCGGGCCCGAACTTCGCGCTGGCCACGCAATACACGGCCAGTGCGACCGACCCGAAGCGCTTCGAGATGGCGCCTGGCGGCAAGCAGCCATATTCGGTGCTGCCAGCACCGAATACCGGCGGTACGGCAAGCGCGCCGAGTGATACCAGTCCGCCTCCGTTCGCCACGCTCGCCGCGGCGCAGGCCACCGAGGGCGCAATGATAGAGCCTTGGGACGTCGTGCACCTGACCACCGGTGCGAGCGGTTTGCCGACGCATAGCGTCGATACGCGTTTCGGCCCGAACACGTATAACCTGCCGAACGGACCGTATCAGATCTCTCGTGTCGGTCCCGACTATGACCAGTACATCAACAGCCCGGTGCACCGCTTCTACCAGAATTGGCAACAGGCCGATTGCAGCCTCGATCACGCCACGCTCGATAATCCGAGCGGTTGCCAGATGGATCTGTTCGCGTGGGTCGAGACGTCGGTGGGCGCCGGTTCGAACGGCAAGCCGCAGCCCGCGAACTTCAACGACGAGACGACTGGCGAAGGAGCGACCGCGCTCGGCTACTACAACGTGAATACCGGCGACATGCCGTATTTCACGCATCTCGCGCGCCAATTCACGATCAGCGATAACTATCACCAGCCGGTGATGGGCGGCACGGGCGCAAACAGCATCATGATCGGCACCGCCGATGCGCTCTACTACACGGACGGCAGCGGCAATGCCGCGAAGCCGCCGGCGGATCAGATCGAGAATCCACTGCCGCAGCCGAACACCAACAACTGGTATACGCAGGACGGCTATTCGGGCGGTTCGTACACTAACTGCTCGGACAGTCATCAGCCCGGCGCCGGCACCCTGCGCCACTACCTCGACCGTCTGCCGTACAAGCCGGACGCGAAGTGCGCGCCGAACACGTATTACCTGCTGAACAACTACAACCCCGGCTACAACGGGGACGGCACGGTCAATACGAGCGCATTCACGATCCCGCCGTCACCGGTGCGGACGATTGCCGATACTCTGAACGGGAAGAGCATTTCGTGGAAGTACTACGGTGAAGGCTGGAATACGTTCGTCAAGACGCCGGCCACGAGTGTCTACTGCAATATCTGCAACCCGTTCCTGTATGAAACCGCGATCATGACGAACCCCGCGCTCGTCCAGGCGCACCTGCAGGACACAACCGATCTGTACGCGGACATTGCGAACGGCACGCTGCCGGCGGTTTCGTTCGTGAAGCCGGGCGGTCTGCTCGACGGGCACCCGGAGTCGTCAAAGTTCGGGCTCTTTGAGTCGTTTGTACACAAGCTGGTCGATAAGGTGCAACGCGACCCGAACCTGTGGGCTTCGACGGCGATCCTCGTCACGACCGACGAAGGCGGCGGCTACTACGACTCGGGCTACATCCAGCCGCTCGATTTCTTCGGCGACGGCCCGCGCATCCCGATGATCGTCGTGTCGCCATACTCGCGCGGTGGCCGTGTCGTGCACCAGTATGCAGATCACGCGTCGATCCTCAAGTTCATCGAACGGAACTGGCGTCTGAAGCCGATCACCCAGAGAAGCCGCGACAATCTGCCGAATCCGATCCAGTTGCAGACGCATCCGTACGTTCCCGTCAATGCCCCCGCAATCGGCGACCTGTTCGACGCGTTCGAGTTTCCGCGCACGCCGTAACCGCGTGGCACGGAGGGCGGTGCCGGACCCGTTCTGCTGAGCTGAAAGATTGCACCGCGCGGCCGGCCCTGGCGCGCGGTTTTTTACTTCTGGCGTTTGATTTTCCGCTCGCGCTTGCCTGCCGCCTCGAGCACAAAGATCGCCGCCACTCTCGCTATCGTGTCGCTTTTCGTCATGTCGCACCAGCGCTTGCTTCCATAGCGGGTGGAATTGAAGAGGTCGGCGCGATTTGTGCGGTTTTGCAGCAACTCAAGCGCGGTCCGAGCATGAAGGTCCGCTGTTCTATGCGAAGCGGCCGCTCGAATGACCGCGTGACGCGATGACGAATGACGGCTCCTGGCCGATTGCCGTCTCACGGAGCCGCCGTTCGCGACCGGTATGGGCGGAGTAATCCAGTGTTCTCCGTGCTTTTGCGTCCAGCTTTTGCTGGCGCTAACCAAGCGATTTACGTTTACCTGCAGCACATCACAAGTTCTCAACGTTCGTCGAAAACTGAGAACGCATTAGACTCAATAAACACCCGTCGCGGTTCAACCTCGGCCACTGTGCCGCTTAATCGATCACGCGTGCGCCAGTTCGCGCGGCTCGATTTCGCGCTCGATTTTCCGTGCAATGTCGCGCTCGGCAATCTTCATGTCGTACATGAGTTGCAGGTTCATCCACGTCTGCGCGTCGCCGCCGAAATATCGCGCCAGGCGCAATGCAGTGTCCGGCGTGATGCCGCGGCGCTCGCGCACGATGTCGTTGATCCGTCCGGCGGTAACGTGCAACGCCGTCGCCAGCGCATTCGCGCTCATGCCGAGCGGCACGAGGTATTCCTCGCGGAGGATCTCGCCTGGGTGGACCGGGCGCATACCGTTCTTGACCATATCCATTCCCCTTCAGTGGTAGTCGACGATTTCAACGTTCGTCGGGCCGTCGGCCGTCCATCCAAAGCAGATGCGCCATTGATCGTTGATCCGGATGCTGTACTGGCCGGCGCGGTCGCCCTTAAGCGCTTCGAGCCGGTTGCCCGGCGGCGACCTCAACGCGTCGAGCGTCATGGCCGCGTGGAGCAGTGTCAGCTTACGTTCGGCAACAGTCCGGATGTTCGCAAATCTCGGAACGCGGCGCCCTTCAAACAGGGCCTGTGTATCGGGGCATCGGAACGTTTGGATCATGAAAGGCATTTTATACCGCTTGCCGGCAAACGGCAAACAGGGTCGTAGCGATGAATTATTACCCACACCACATCGGCGATTTCCGCTCAGGGACGGTCAACATGAGCCGGCTCGAACGCTGGATATACCGGGACCTCCTGGACGCCTACTACGACACTGAAAAGCCGCTGCCGGCTGATCTTGATGCGGTCTGCTACAGCGTTGGCGCGAATTCCGACGAGGGGCGCCGGATTGTTGAGAACACGCCGCAGTTTGATGCGCGCACGGCGCTGGCGCGCTGGGCGGGCGTGGACCTATTGGCCGAACCCTGCCCGACACAGACCTCAATCGCTAGCCGCTCACGGAGATTATGCGGATGGCATAAACCGACCCCGAGCCGTCATTCGGGTCACCGTGTTGGCAACGGCCGCTTTCCAATTCCGAACGGACATCCGTCCGCATCACGTCTGCAGTACGGGCGCTCGCGGCCGACGGGTCGCGAGCGGCCATCATGCACTCGCTCAGAAGCGCCAACGGAATCTCGGTCAAATCACCAGCAAGCGTTTAGCGATGTGCGTGGCCGCTGTGACTTCGTCGTGAGGCGCCGCTATTTGAACTTGACGAGATCCTTGAAGATCAGTTGACCCCAGGTATTCCCCCTGCCTTGGACAAGCAAGCCGCCATCCTTGAGCGGTCCTAGCGCAATCGGCGCGAAACCGAGTTGTTCGGCCAAAACAGCGACCGGTGCCACCGCATTTTCGTCATCGCTCGACAAAAAAACGACGCGGCTTCCGCCATTCACGCTCGGATCA
>NZ_JAWRXV010000666.1:0-276 GCF_046534875.1 Paraburkholderia sp. SIMBA_054
TTCCATCTGCGGGTTGGTGCTGAACAGTTTCAGGCCCAGCGCCCAGGTGGTGCAGATAAGCAGCCATACAGCCGGAACAACAGTTACCCAGATGTATTGGGTGCGCTTCATCTTAATCAGCACAACGGTGCCCAGTACCAGCGCTACGGCTGCCAGCATCTGGTTGGAGATACCGAACAGCGGCCACAGGCTCTTAACGCCGCCCAGCGGATCGACCACGCCCTGATACAGCAGGTAGCCCCACAGACCCACACAGCCCGCAGTACCAATGATACC
>NZ_JAWRXV010000667.1:0-276 GCF_046534875.1 Paraburkholderia sp. SIMBA_054
CCTGCTTTTGCCGCCTGTCGTCGCCAAAGGCAGTCAGGGCACGATGTCGCTCGACGAAATCTACGAACTCTTTCCCAATCTGCATGAGCGCCGCAACAGCCCCGGCACCAAGCTTTCGGGTGGCGAACAGCAGATGCTGGCAATTGCGCGCATCCTGCGCACCGGGGTCAAGGTGCTGCTGCTCGACGAGCCGACCGAAGGTCTTGCGCCCGTTATCGTGCAGCGCATCGGCGATGTGCTGGTGGAGTTGAAAAAACGTGGCATGACGGTGTTGCT
>NZ_JAWRXV010000668.1:0-276 GCF_046534875.1 Paraburkholderia sp. SIMBA_054
ATTTGGTCTGGTACCACATTGCCGTTTTTGCCTGCATTGCACAGGATAACGCGGCACCCGACAGTTGCGAGTACAGTTAAATTCAAAAAAGACCAAGAGGACATGCCGACCACATATATATGTAAATCGGCATGTCTCAATGTTACGCGTTGATTACATCTTTGGCAGCAAGACCTTATCAATTACATGAATAACGCCATTTGACTGCTTCACATCAGCAATGGTTACGTTCGCAACATTGCCATTCTCGTCGGTTAACGTAATCTTATCGCCGCT
>NZ_JAWRXV010000669.1:0-276 GCF_046534875.1 Paraburkholderia sp. SIMBA_054
CCGGCTTGCGAATCGACAGCAGCCCGAACGTGCGATTGGTGCGCTGCTCGCGATCGAGCGGCACATAGACGATCCACAGATCCATCACGAGTGTCTTCTCCGACGTGCGAATCTGCAGCGTCTGATACGGATACTCGGTGCGGATCGTCATCACGTCCTTGTCGTTGTCGCCACCCGTTTTACGGCTCTGGCCGAACACGATAGCCTCGCCGATCGGCTGCTGGCCGGCCATGCGCGCAAACGTATAGTCGACCTCGACCCAGCCTTCGCCGCGCC
>NZ_JAWRXV010000670.1:0-276 GCF_046534875.1 Paraburkholderia sp. SIMBA_054
GATTGTTGTGGCCGTTGCGAACACGGTCGCGGAAAGTGAAGGAGCGCTGCGAGAACAACTCATATTGTTCCGGAAAGTCACGGCGGAGCGACATGCCAAGCACGGCCATATCCCGCGCTGTGGTCAGCTGGGTTGACTTCGCGGTCAGTCCCGACGGATTGACGAAGAAAGTGCTCTTCATGCCGATCTGGCGCGCACGCTGCGTCATCAACCGGCCAAAAGCCGCTTCCGATCCGGCGATATATTCGCCCATGACCGTCGCCGCATCATTGGCCG
>NZ_JAWRXV010000671.1:0-276 GCF_046534875.1 Paraburkholderia sp. SIMBA_054
GTTCTCGCACCATCTGGCACGTAAAGCGAATGTATGAAGGCGCTTCGCCTCCCAGAGCGCCTTTGGCAAACCTGGAGCGGCTCCAGTCAAAACGGAATCGGAACCGCTCTCTCCCTCTGCACGCATTATCCACGCGAAACCGCTTCGCACATTCGCTGGAAATGCTCTGGCCATGCTTTAGGATGAAAGGCTCGGGACTGCATCCATCTGCCTCCCGGACGGATGCGGTCCCCTGATATCCGATGAACGAAGGCAAAGGAAAAAAGTGTCTGCGCG
>NZ_JAWRXV010000106.1:0-16938 GCF_046534875.1 Paraburkholderia sp. SIMBA_054
CGGCGGCAAAGAAAAGTAGGTGCCGCCCCGCACAGGGGCGACGCGTGAAGCACGAAGGCATAGCGCGGATGCCAGCGCAAACACAAGCAAACCAAACCGCTCGCGCCATGAAGGCAAACCGCGGATGCCAGCGCAAAGTCAAAAACAAAAGACCCGTCGCAGACAAAAAAAGAAGCACCTCAATGCGCCGCAATATAAGCCTTAACGGCCGGCAAGCCGTCCTTGCCATCAATAGTCTGCACGCCCACTAGCCACTTATCCAAAGCCTGCGGATTAGCCTTCAACCAGGCCAGCGCAGCCTTATTTGCATCTTCCTTGTTCATGATAGGCACCATCACATGATTCTCGATAGCCGTCGTGAACTGCAAGTTCGAAACAAACTTCGCCGCATTCGGACAACGCGCAGCGTAATCGGGCGGCGTAGCCGTAAACACCTTCGCCTCGCCATAGTTAGGCCCGAACACATCATCCCCGCCAGACAGATAATCGATCTTCATCTGCACATTCATCGGATGCGGCTCCCAGCCGAGGAACACGATCCACTTCTTGTCTCGAACCGCACGGTTCAGTTCCACCAGCATGCCCGCCTCGCTCGACTCAACCAGCTTGAACTTGCCAAGCCCAAACTGATTGCCATCAATCATCTTCTTGATCAACGCATTGCCGTCATTACCCGGCTCGATGCCATAGATCTTTCCATCGAGCTTGTCCGCGTACTTCGCAATGTCGCTAAAGTTCTTCAGCCCGCCGTTGTACACATACTCCGGCACAGCAAGCGTATACTTCGCGCCCGTCAGGTTCGGCGTCGCCAACACCTTAATCGTGCCGGACTTCACGAACGGCTGGATGATCGGGTCCATCGTCGGCGCCCAATACCCGAGGAACACGTCGATCTGCTTGCTCTTGATGCCCGCAAACGTGATCGGCACGGAAGCAATCGTCTTCGTCGGGTTATAGCCGAGACCCTGGAAGATCGTCGATGCCAGCCCCGTCGTCGCGGCAATGTCGGTCCAGCCGACGTCGGCGAAACGGACGTTGCGGCACACGGCGGGATCGGCGGCGTGCGCGGTCGCGGCAGCCGTCGCGCACAGCGCGGCCACCATCATCAGCTTGCGTTTCATCACTTTCTCCTCGGAATGATTTGTTTGCAGCTCGACTGGCTAGTTCGCGTGGCGTCGCTCGACGCTCGGCGCATGACCGAACTGCGCGCGATAGGCCTTGCTGAAATGACACGGCGAATGAAACCCGCACACGGCCGTCACGCGCGCAATCGATGCGTCCGTCGTGCGCAGCAGATCGCGCGCGCGCCGCAATCGCAGCGACAGGTAGTAATGCGTCGGCGACACACTCAGATAAACCTTGAACATCCGCTGTAGATGGCGTTGCGACAATTGCACCAGCCGCGCGAGTTCTTCGAGCGACAAAGGCTCTTCGATATTCGCTTCCATTAGCCGCACTACCTCGATCAGTTCGGCACGCGAGAAACCGACGCGCGCATCGACGGGAATCGGCTGCGGATCGCTCGCACTGCGGATGCGCTCCAGAATGAACTGCTCGGACACTTGCGCAGCAAGGTTCTGCCCGAAACGCGAACCGACGAGATCGAGCATCAGATCGAGCGGCGCGGTGCCGCCCGTGCATGTCAACCGATCGCGATCGATCACGAACAGCTCGTCGGCGAATTGCACATGCGGATATTCCTTGTGCAGCGCCGACAGGTCTTCCCAATGCACGGAGCAGCGATATCCGTCGAGCAATCCCGCCGTCATCAACGCATAAGCGCCCGTGCAAATGCCGCCCAACGGCACGCCTTGCGATGCGGCCTCCGCGAGCAGCGTCTTCACGTTGGTATCGACGGCATTGCGTATCTGCGTGCCGCCGCACACGATCAGCACATCCGGCATGCCTGCCTCTTCGAGCGTGCGTGTCGGCTTGACGGTCAGGCCGTTGCTCGCCCGCACGGGCACGCCGTCCGTCGTGATCACAGACCAGCGATAGTGCTGCGCGCGCGAAACGTAATTCGCCATGCGCAGCACTTCAACCGCGCTCGTAAACGCGATCATCGAAAAACTGGGCAAAGTCAGAAAGCCCACATGCGCAAGATTCGACAACGGCGCTTCAGCCCTGATAGACGTCACGTCGCGCTCCGTGATGCACAAAGAAGAATGTGTTTGGCCACCGCGAAAGCCCAAAGGCTCTCGCGGGACGATCACTATTGGTTCTATTGCAGACGCGCCGGAAATCCGGCGCTTGAGTGAAAACGACAGAGACTTAGCTTTGCGCGACAGCCTGCTGCTCGCGGCGCACGCGCATCACATTGCGCAGGCCCGCGAAGCGCGGCGCGGTGGCCGAGCCAGGAGAGCGGCCGAAGCTCTCGGTAATACGGTCCAGAATGATCGCCAGCAACACGACGGACAGACCGCTTTCGAAACCAAGCCCGATATCTAGGCGCTGAATACTCGCGAGCACATCGTTGCCGAGACCGCCCGCGCCCACCATCGACGCGATGATCACCATCGACAGCGCCATCATGATGGTCTGGTTCACGCCCTGCATGATCGACGGCAAGGCGTTCGGGAATTGCACCTTGTACAGCAGCTGCCACGGCGTGCAGCCGAAGGCCTGCCCCGCTTCGACGATCTCGCGGTTCACATGCTTGATGCCCAGGCTCGTCAGACGCACGGCGGGCGGCATCGCGAAGATCACGGTGGAGAGAATCCCCGGCACGCGGCCAAGTCCGAACAGCATCGCTGCGGGAATCAGGTAGACGAAGGCGGGCATCGTCTGCATCAGATCGAGAATCGGCCGCACGATCATCTGCACATGCTTGTTCTTCGCGGTCCAGATGCCGAGCGGAATGCCGAACAAAAGGCTGATCAGCGTCGACGACAGCGTGAGGCCCAGCGTGATGACCGTCTGGTCCCAGAACCCGGTTGCGTAAATCAGCAAGAGCGACGCGGTGGCGAAAATTGCAAAACGCCAGCCCACACGCCACAAACCGATGCCGATGAAGAACGCCATCAGCGCCCACATCGGAATGGCCTGCAGGCCATGCTCGATCATCGCGGCGAAGCTCTCGATTGCCTTGCCGATCGAATCGAACGTGCTCGCATCGTGATCGAGCAGATAGTGAACGGACTGGTCGACCCAACGGCCGAGTGGAATCATCTCAGACATGGGCGCCCCCTCTGTTACGCGTAATGACCTTCAGGACCGCGGCCTGATCGACGGAACCGCAATAGCGGTCCTCGTCGTCGACCACGGGCAGAGCCGTCGTGCTCGCGCACACGCGCGACACGACATGTTCGAGCGGCGCGCCGCGCGAAATGCATTCGACCTTGTTCAGCGACGGCGACGCGTTGCCGATCGCCTCGCGTGTGACGAAGCCGCGGATGCGGCGTTCGGCATCCAGCACGAACGCATATTCCGCGCTGCCGTTCAGCGACTCGGCAACGCTCGTCTGATCGAGATTACGCACCAGCGGCACGCCGTTCGCCTGCATCAGATCGCCCGCCGTCAGATAGCGGCTCGTATCGACGCCTTCGAAGAACGCGCGCACATAGTCGTCCGCCGGGTTCGCGATGATGTCCTGCGGCGTGCCGATCTGCACGACGCGCCCGCCTTCCATGATCGCGATGCGGGTGCCGATGCGCAGCGCCTCTTCCAGATCGTGGGACACGAACAGAATGGTGCGCTGCTGGTTCTTCTGCAATTCGAGCAGCACGTTCTGCATTTCCTTGCGCTTGAGCGGGTCAAGCGCGGAGAACGCTTCGTCCATGATCATCAGCGACGGGTTCACCGCGAGCGCACGCGCGAGACCTACGCGCTGCTGCATGCCACCCGACAGCTCGGAAGGCAGCTTGCCCGCGAAGGTCGCGAGGCCCACCTGTTCGAGCACTTCGAGCGCGCGCTTCTCGCGTTGCTTGCGGCCCATGCCGCCGACTTCGAGGCCAAACGCCGCATTCGACAGCACCGTGCGTTGCGGCATCAGCGCGAACGACTGGAACACCATGCTCATGTCGGTGCGACGCAGCGAGGTCAGCTCGGAGCGCTTGATGGCGGCGACATCGCGGCCATCGATAATCACCTTGCCGGCCGTCGGTTCGACGAGCCGGTTGATGAGACGGATCAACGTGGACTTGCCGGAGCCGGACAGGCCCATCAGCACGAAAATCTCGCCTTCCTGCACGTCGAAGGAGACGTTGTGGACGCCCACCACATGCCCCGTCTTGGCGAATACTTCGTCCTTCGACGCGCCTCGCGAGAGCATGTCCTGCGCCAACTTCGGGTTAGGCCCGAAAACCTTACATAATCCTTCGACCACGACCTTTGGGGATTTCATCGAGTCCATCTCCTCGTGGTGCAGGCGCCGGCCTGCACATGTGTGACTACATAGTTGCCAGAAAAAACCCCGCCTAGCCGACTAATTGCGACAGACGCTTGCGGAAATGCGACACGAGGAAAAACGAACGGGCGTTAGCGGATACGTGTAGCCCTTATGCAGCAAGGCTTTGCGAGGATGCTGCAGTGCGTGATGAGCGCGTGCGCGTGTCGCTTATTGGAAGGTCGGCATTCAACAAATGACGCATTCGCGGCGCTTTTCCACAAGCGCCGTCAAGGGTTCTCCCTGCCCTGCCGCGCAAACTCGTCGTCCCATCGCTTCTGTTGCGCTGCAACCGCGTCGCGTCGCGATCCTCGCAGCCCTTCCAATGAACGCCATCTCGCGCGACGAATGGGCTAAGCTGATCTGCACCGATGTACGAAAAACGACGCCAAAACAGGAGACCTCATGCGCAAGCTCCGCTCGCAAAGCTGGTTCGGCCGCAACGACAAGGACGGCTTCATCCATCGTTCGTGGATGAAAAACCAGGGCATTCCGCACGATGAATTCGACGGCCGCCCCGTGGTCGGCATCTGCAATACATGGTCGGAGCTGACACCCTGCAACGCGCACTTCCGCGAGCTCGCTGAGTACGTGAAGCGCGGCGTGCGCGAGGCTGGCGGCCTGCCGCTCGAATTTCCCGTGATGTCGCTCGGTGAATCGAACCTGCGGCCCACGGCGATGCTGTTTCGCAACCTGGCTTCGATGGATGTCGAAGAGTCGATACGCGGCAATCCGCTCGACGGCGTGATCCTGCTCGTCGGCTGCGACAAGACCACGCCGGCGCTGTTGATGGGCGCTGCCTCGTGCAACCTGCCCGCGCTCGCCGTGTCGGGCGGGCCGATGCTCAATGGCCGCTTTCGCGGCCGCACGATCGGCTCGGGCACGGGCGTGTGGCAAATGTCCGAGGAAGTGCGCGCAGGGACGATGAGCCAGCAGGAATTCATCGATGCCGAATCGTGCATGAACCGCTCGCGCGGCCATTGCATGACGATGGGCACGGCATCGACGATGGCGTCGATGGTCGAATCGCTCGGCATCGGTCTGCCGCACAACGCGGC
This sequence comes from Paraburkholderia sp. SIMBA_054, assembly GCF_046534875.1. Lineage (NCBI taxonomy): Bacteria > Pseudomonadati > Pseudomonadota > Betaproteobacteria > Burkholderiales > Burkholderiaceae > Paraburkholderia > Paraburkholderia sp. SIMBA_054. The sequence goes on from NZ_JAWRXV010000106.1 coordinate 5,443, forward strand.
GATTCCCGCTGTCGATGCGCGCCGCCAGGTGCTCGCGCATCTCGCCGGACGGCGCATCGTCGAGATGGTCCGCGACGATGTGACGATGGACAAGATCCTCACGCGCCACGCCTTCGAAAACGCGATCCGCACGAACGCGGCGATCGGCGGATCGACGAATGCTGTCGTGCATCTGATTGCGCTCGCGCGGCGCATCGGCGTCGATCTCTCGCTCGACGACTGGGAGCTCGGCTCGGACGTGCCGTGCCTCGTGAACCTGCAGCCATCGGGCGAGTACCTGATGGAAGATTTCTACTACGCGGGCGGCTTGCCTGCCGTGTTGCGGCAACTGGGCGAGCAAGGGCTGCTGCATCGCGACGCGTTGACCGTCAATGGCAAAACCCTCTGGGACAACGTCTGCGATGCGCCCAACTACGATCAGAAGGTGATCACTACTTTCGCTGAGCCGTTCAAGCCGCAAGCGGGCATCGCCGTGCTGCGCGGCAACCTCGCGCCGAATGGCGCCGTCATCAAGCCGTCGGCGGCAACGGCTTCGCTGCTGAAGCATCGCGGCCGCGCGGTGGTGTTCGAGAACGTCGAAGAACTGCACGCGAAGGTCGACGACGAATCGCTCGATATCGACGAGCATTGCGTGATGGTGCTCAAGGGCGCGGGGCCGAAGGGCTATCCCGGTTTCGCCGAGGTCGGCAACATGCCGCTGCCGAAAAAGGTCCTGCAAAAAGGCATTACCGACATGGTGCGCATCTCCGATGGCCGCATGAGCGGCACGGCATATGGCGCCGTGGTGCTGCACGTATCGCCCGAAGCAGCGGCAGGCGGACCGCTCGCGCTCGTGCAGACGGGCGACATGATCGAACTCGACGTCGCCACGCGGCGCCTGCATCTGGACGTATCCGACGATGAACTGGAACGGCGCCGCGCCGCATGGCGCGCACCTGAACTGCCCGCGCGCGGCTATTACCGGCTCTATGTCGAGCATGTGTTGCAGGCGGACCAGGGCGCCGATCTCGACTTCCTGGTGGGCGCGAGCGGCGCGCCCGTGCCGCGCGATTCGCATTGATCATGACGCGACTACCCTCGTTCTCGCCACGCGGCATGTGGCCCGTGCTCTACGCCTACTTCGACGCGGACAACACGCTCGACCGTCAAGCGATCCACACGCAGATCGACGCGACGATCGATGCAGGCGCAAGCGGCATCGTGATTCTCGGTCTTGCGACGGAAGTGAACCGTTTGACGCTTGAAGAGAAGCAGCGTTTTATCGAGTGGACGGGTACGTACATCGCGGAACGCGTGCCGTTCGCCGCGACGATCACGGGTGATACTACCGACGCACAACTCGCATTGGCGGATTACGCAGCGGATCACGGCGCGTCGTCGCTGATCCTGCAACCGCCATCGGTTCGCGACAAGCCCGAATCGTTTTACTTCGATTTTTTCGCCGACGTCATGCAGCGCGTGCGCGTGCCTGCCGGCATCCAGAATGCGCCTGAATATCTGGGCGTCGGGCTCACCGTTCAATCGCTCGTTGCGCTCGCCGCGCAGTGCGGGCAATTTCAGTGGCTCAAAGGCGAAGGCCCGGCCACGATCATTCATTCGACGATCGAACGGCTGCGCGAGCATGGCAGTCCGTTACCCGTCTTCAATGGGCGTGGCGGCCAGGAACTGATCGACAATCTGCGCGCCGGTTGCGCGGGCCTGATCGTCGCACCCGATTCGTTCGACTGGCAAGCCGCGACGTACAGCGCTTTCATCGAAGACGATCAGGCGGACGCGCAAGCGCTTTACGAACGCATCCTGCCGTCCATCGTCTTCGTGATGCAATCGCTGGATGCATTGACCTGCTACGGCAAACGGATCGCAGCGTGGCGCATGGGTTTCGATGTCGAGCACGACCGGGGCATGCGTCCGACTGCATTTGGTCTGTCATGCGCGCGCCGTTTTGCTGCGGCGCTGGGTCCGTTCGCAGACCAGCGCAACACGGCCCGTTGAAACAAAAAAGAGGAAGGCGGTTTCGCAACCGCGCTTCCTCTTTTGACATCAGCGTGGAGCGCTAAGCCTTACTGTGCTGCCGACGCTGCTTCGTCGCTGGCTGCCTTGGCGGGCGCTGCCTTCTTGTGTGCGTGCTTCTTCTTCGTGCTGTGCTTCTTTGCGTGGTGCTTGGCAGCGGGTGCCGACGCTGCTGCGGGCGCTTCTTCCGTTGCTGCGGGAGCCGATGCCTGCGCGAATGCGGCCATCGAGAAAAGACCTGCCAGAGCGGCGGCGATGATGTGCTTGTTCATTGCGTGAATCCTCAAACCTTGGGTTATTGACTAACGGCTTTCTGGCCGTCCGACCTGATAAGGGTCATCGCACTAAACGCGCGGGTTCATGAAGCGTTGACGCGTTTCTGCTGGCAATCTTCATCCTTGACAGTTCTTTACAGGAACTGCAATTTGCGCATCAATGACGGCCTTCGCACTGCCGCTTTGCCGCTTGAATTCCGACGCGCAGATTTATCTTTTTTTAAGGAAATGCATCGGAAAGCATCAACCGGTCGAACAAGACCTACAAAGCGATTGGGTCTGCGAAGCGAAGAAGTGTTGCAAATCACACACGTGAACTACGTCGGATTTGTTCGAAAATATTCAGTAGTTTCATAAAACGCAACTCAATTGTCAGTCTGTTCGCTATCCTTACGTCTTCCGTTCATTTTTCCTTCAGCCCGCAGGACGAACCCCGCGTCAATGCGGAAATGGCGTGCATCGCGCCAACCCGTTCCGACGTCCCATGGACGTTCCACCGACGCTGTCCAGCCTCCCCATCATGAATGCCATTCGCGATTTCCGGATTGCCATTGCAGACGACCACCCCGTTATCCGGCACGCTGTCATCAGCGCGTTGACGGGCATGCCAGGCTTTATCGTCGATGCCGCCGTCAAGTCGGGCAACGAACTGCTGCAGTTGCTGTCCGCGGGCACCTGGGATCTGATCATCACGGACTTGACGATGGGAACGGAGCAGGACGACATCGACGGACTCGACCTCATTGCGCGACTGCGCAAGCGCTATCCCGACATTCCTGTCGTCGTCTTCACCATGCTCGCTAACGATGACGTCCTGATCCGCGTATCCCGCTCAGGTGTCGCGGGCATCGTTGACAAACGCGAGGGCATCGAAGAATTCCGTATCGCCGCGCGCGAAGTCATGCAGCATCGCCGGCCTTATTTCTCCGCGAAGATCCGTGCGCGCCTTCATCGGCCTGACGGCAATGAAAAGGATGGCGGCAAGCCCGCCCTGACGAAAAAGGAAATAAATGTGATCCGGCTGTTCGCCGCAGGCGCGTCGTTGACCGAAATCGCGCGACAGGTGAACCGGTCGGTTTCGACCGTCGCGACGCAAAAAAGCACCGCAATGAAGAAACTTCATCTGGAGACGAACGCGGATCTCGTCAAGTACTCGCAGGTCAATGGCCTGATCTGAAGCGCGACGCCAGTTTGCATTGAAAAGTAAAAAGGCCGCTCACGTCGCGCGAGCGGCCCGTTTCCAGCAAGTGACTTGATGAACCTTAGAAGTTGAAGTTATCGATATTGCTTGCGTCAAACGTGGTCGGCGGTCCAAGAATGATTTCGCCTTGCGCGCCGATGGTGCGCTTGCCCAGCTTGCCCGCGTCGAACGATTCGCCTTCCTTGCCCGTGATCGCGCCCGATGCGAGATTTGCCGCCGCATACGCCGCCAGATAGCCCAACTGACCCGGATCCCACAACTGGAACGCCTTCACGGTGCCGTTCTTCACGAACGCGCGCATCTGGTTAGGCGTGCCGAGACCCGTCACCGCGACCTTGCCCTTGCTCGACGACGTCGAGATATAGCGCGCCGCCGCCGCAATGCCGACGGAGGTGGGCGCCACGATCGCCTTCAAGTTCGGATACGCCTGCAAAAGCCCTTGCGTCTCGACGAACGATTTCTGGTCATCGTCGTTGCCGTACGCGATCTTCACGAGCTTCAACTTCGAATACTCAGGCTTCTTCAGTTCTTCCTGCATCCACTTGATCCACGTATTCTGGTTCGTCGCGTTCGGCGTGGCCGACAGGATCGCGAACTCGCCCTCGCCGCCCATCAGCTTCGACACGAGCTGAATCTGCCCGCGCCCAATGCTCTCCGCGTTGGCCTGATTCACGAACAGTTGGCGGCCATCGGGCGCCGTGTCGGAGTCGAACGTCACGACCTTGATGCCTTGCGACATTGCCTTCTTCAGGTACGGCACGAGCGCATTCGCGTCGTTCGCCGCGATGACGATGGCATCCTGACGCTGCGTGGTCAGCGTATTGATGTACGACACCTGCGACGACGCGCCCGCGTCCGACGGCCCCACCACCTTGCCCTGCCCCTTGAACTCCTTGATCGCGGCCATGCCGCCATCGTCGGCGATCACTTCGTACGGGTTGTTGATCTGCTTGGGCACGAACGCGATCTTCAGATCCGGCTTGATGCCGGCCGCCGACGCGGCGACGCTCACGCCCAGCAAGGCCGCGCAGAGCATCATCGCTCCCGCGTGACGCAGTGGTTTGTTCATCTGTTGTCTCCTGGTGGTGGATCGGACTTTTGGCGTCCGGTTGAATTAAACGGCATCACGTACGGCGGGTTTGCATGACTTACGACGCACTCGGCTTCGTCAACGTTTGAGCGGCGATCAGCTTGCGGTCGCGCATCGCTCGCCAGCGCGCGACCAGGTTCGGAATCAGCACCGATGCGAGCAGCAACGCGCCCGTCACGATGGTCAGCGTTTCGCTGGAGACATCGTCGAGCGTGAGCGCGTTCTTCAATACGCCGATGATCAGCAGCGACAGCAGCACGCCGACCATCGACCCGCGTCCGCCGAAGATGCTCACGCCGCCGAACAGCACGGCGGCAATCACCGACAGTTCGAAGCCTTCGCCGTTGTCGCCGCGCGCGCTCGTAAAGCGCAGCGTGTAGACAATGCCCGCAAGCGCGCTCATGAAGCCCGACAGCATGAAAAGGCGCATCCGCACCTTCGCGACCTCGATACCGGAGAACGCCGCCGCCGTCGAGTTCGCGCCGATCGCATAGAGGCTGCGGCCGAACGCCGTCGCCTGCAACAGCACGGTGAACAACACGGCGCAGACAATGACGATCACGAACGGCAGCGGAATGAACGTACCGAACAGCGTGTCCATGCCGAACGCCGTGTAGCCCGCCGGAAAATCCGCGACGGCCTGATCGCCTAGCAGCACATACGACAACCCGCGAAACAGCGCGAGCGTGCCGATCGTGACGGCGAGCGACGGCAGATTAAGCTTCACGATCACGAGCCCGTTGAACAGCCCCGCGATCACGCCGAACAGCAGCACGAGCACGATCACGACGGGCATCGGCAGGCCCATGTGCCACAGCACGCCCATCAGCGCGCTCGACGCGCCGAGCACCGATGCCACGGAGAGATCGATCTCCGCCGCGACGATGATCAGCGTCATCGGCAACGCCATCAACGCGATCTCGGTGAGGTCGGCGAGGACGTTGCTGAGGTTCGCGCCCGTCAGAAAGACGGGCGACAACACGCGCCCCAACCCGAGCGACAGGATCAGCACGACGACCAGCAAGGTTTCCCAGCGCAGCGGCGTTTCGCGCTTGCGCGTGAGCAGCGCGGAATCGGGTTTAGCCATGATCGCGTTTCCTCATCATGCGTTTGGCGACGGAGCGGGCCAGCAGCGTGTCGGCGGCAATTGCCGCGACGATCAGCGCGCCTTCGATAGCCTGCTCCCAGAACGGCGACACGTGCAGCACGACGAGCGCGATGCTGATCACGCCGAGCACGAGCGCACCGAGCGCCGCGCCGAGTATCGTGCCGACGCCACCCGTGATCGCGACGCTGCCGACCACGGCCGCCGCCACCACCTGCAGCTCGATGCCTTTCGCGGTGCTCGCGTCGACGGTGCCGAAGCGCGCGAGCCACAGCGCGCCCGCAAAGCCCGCAATCGCGCCCGACAGCAGGAAGCCCGACATCACGCGCCGTTCGACATTGACGCCCGCCAGGCGCGCCGCTTCGGGATTCGAACCGATCGCGTAGTGTTCGCGGCCCGCACGGAAATGCTTCAGATAGAACGACAGCGCCAACAGCACGGCAGCGGCGATCAGCGCAAGCGTCGGAATGCCGAGCACGGTGCCTGTCGCGAGACGCGAGTACGCCTCGGGCAGGCTCGTCGCGTTGATCTGGCCGCCGTGTACCCACGCGTAATCGGCGCCGCGGAAGATATAGAGCGTCGATAGCGTCGCCACCAGCGACGGCACGCGCCCCACTGCGATCAGCAGCGCATTGATGCCGCCCGCGATGAGCCCGATTGCGACGCCCGCAACGAGTGCGACCAGCACGGGCATCTGCGGAAACGCGACGTACAGACTGCCGACGGCATACGCGCTGATGCCGACCGTCGAGCCAATCGACAGATCGATGTGACGCATCAGGATGACGACCGTCATGCCCGCCGTCAGCAAGCTGACGATCGACACGTTGAGCAGCACGTCGCGCAGATTCTGCAGGTTCAGAAACTGTGGCCGTGCGAGCGACGTGCCGAGTATCAGCAGGATCAGCACGACGAAGAGCGTCGTCTCGCGGCTCTTCGCGATCGTCCCGACGATGCCGCCGGGGCCGGAGCGCGTGCGTTGCAACGGCGCGTGTTCGATCGACGCCGCGTGTGAATGCGTGGAATGCCGGATCATGCTGCGCGCCCCAGTAATGCCGCCGATTGCCCGAGTGCCGCGCTCATGATGCGCTCCTCGCTCGCATCGGCGCGTGAAATGTCTGCGCTGATGCGGCCTTCGTGCATCACGAGCACGCGGTCCGCCATGCCGAGCACTTCGGGCAATTCGCTCGAAATCATCAACACAGCCATGCCTTCCTGCACGAGTTCGGAGAGGGCGCCATACACTTCCGTTTTCGCGCCGACATCGATGCCGCGCGTCGGTTCGTCGATGATCAGCACTTTCGGGCCCGTCGCGAGCCATTTGCCGAGCACCACCTTTTGCTGGTTGCCACCTGATAGCGTGCCGACGGGCGCTAAAGGATCGCTTGCCTTCAGGCGCAGCCGCGTGCCCCAGCGCGTCGCAAGTTGCGTCTCGCTGCGCGTCGAGATCAGACCGTGGCGCACGAGACGGCCGAGCACCGTCATCGACGCATTGCGCGCGATGCTCAACTCCAGCGCGAGACCTTGCTGACGACGGTCTTCGGGCACGAGCGCAAGGCCTGCGCGCACCGCCGCGGCGGGATTGCCCGTCTTCAGACGCTTGCCCGCGATCTGCACCTCGCCCGAATCGATCGGGTCGATACCGAAGATCGCGCGTGCCACTTCGCTGCGGCCAGCGCCGACGAGACCCGCGAGCGCGACGATTTCGCCTGCGCGCACATCGAATGACACGTCCTTGAACACGCCGACGCGCGTCAAATTGCGCACCGACAGACGCACGTCGCCGGGCTTCACATCGGCCTTCGGATAGAACGTTTCCAGATCGCGTCCGACCATCTTCGCGACCACCGATTCCGTCGTCATCTCCGACGTCGGCGCATCGAACACCTTCGCGCCGTCGCGCATGATCGTGACGTGCTGCGTCAATGCAAACACTTCATCGAGCCGATGCGTGATGAACAGGATCGCGACGTCGCGCTCGCGCAGCTTGCGCACGATCGTAAAGAGCCGCTCGACTTCGGGCAGCGACAGTGCCGCCGTCGGCTCGTCCATGATCAGCACGTTCGCGTTCAGCGACAGCGCCTTGGCAATCTCAATGACTTGCTGATCGGCGATCGACAGACCGCGCACGAGACGATCCGCGCGCAGATCGACGCCCAGGGACGCCAGCAGTCCATCGACTTCGCGGCGCATCGCATCGTGCTGAATGCGGCCGAAGCGATCGACGGGCTGCCGTCCCATGAAGATGTTCTCGGCAATCGACAGGTCGAAGAACAGCGTCGGTTCCTGATAGATGACGGCAAGGCCCGCGTCGCGCGCTTCGGCGGGTGTGGCGAAACGGCGCTCGACGCCATCGATGCGAAGGTCGCCCGTATCGGGCTGATGCACGCCCGCGAGTATCTTCACGAGCGTCGACTTGCCCGCGCCGTTCTCGCCGAGCAGCGCATGCACTTCGCCGGGCCAAAGCACCAGTTCGCCGTCCGACAGCGCGCGCACGCGCCCAAACGTTTTGCTGGCGTGCCGCAGTTCGAGCCTCGGCACGCTTTCAGTGTGTTGCTCCACCCTGTTCTCCTTCATGCTGCGACTGCATGTTGTTCGAGGCTTCTTCAGATGCGATAGAAGCGTTCAGCATTGCGCACGAAGAGCGCGTCTTTCTCCGCATCGCTCGCGTCGCCGACGATCGACGCATACGCGCGCCACAAATCGCCATAGGCGCCGAACTGCCGGTCCACCGGAAAGTTCGATGCGAACATCGAGCGCTCGACGCCGAACGTGTCGATCGTTTCGAGCACGTAAGGCCGCAGGCTTTCGACGGTCCACTTGTGGTCGAACATCGCCAGACCGCTGATCTTCACGGCGACGTTCTGACATTGCGCGAGCGTCTTCATCCCGTCGCGCCACGCGCGATATCCAGCGACGCTATTGCGATCGACGAACATGCCCGTGTGATTGACGATGAACTGCGTATCGTGATGCGCGTTCGCGAGTGCGGCCGCGTCTTCCATTTGCGACGGATAAAGCTGCACGTCGAACGACATCCCGTGTTTGCGCAGCAGCCGGAAGTTTTCGCGCCAGGTCGCCTCGCGTATGAAGTGGCGGCCTACGTAGTCATATAGCTTGTCGTGATGCACATTGAGGATTTGCCGCACGCCGCGCGTGTTGGCGAATGCGGCGTGGCGTTCTAGAACCTCGGCGGCGTTGTCCGCGGAAAGATCGACGGCGGCGACGATGCCGTTGGGCATCGAGCGCGAACCCGGATCGTCTGCAACGCTTTGCAGCCAGCGCGTTTCTTCGACGGGATCTTTCGGATCGTGATTTGCCTCGACGTGCACGCACTTGAGCAATTCGATGTCGCCCGCGTCGTTCAGCAGATCGGCGATCAGGTAGTCGTGCTTGAGCACACGTGCATCGCCGACGAACGACACGCCGGGATTGGCGAGCCAAGGGTAATGATGCGTCTTCAGATCCCACAGGTGAATGTGCGGGTCGACAACTTTCATGGCGCGTCCTTCGTCGCCGGCGCGCGTGCGCGGCGAGCGTCGCAATCAGTGGAAGGGATGCTGCAGTTCAAATACTGGAACCAGCGCTTGCTGGAGCGGCGTATGGTCGGGCGCCGTCTGCATGATGTCGGCCATGTAATCCCACCATTTGCGCATCACGGCGAGCTCGGGCAGGCGCTCCATCGAATGATCCGCGTTGCGCGTCAGTATTGCGAACAGATGGTGCGTGTCTTCGTCGAGAAAGATCCGGTAATCGCGCACACCTGCGTTGTGCAGCGCATCGACGAGTTCCGGCCAGATTGCCCGATGCCGGCGCTCGTACTCGTCGCGCATGCCGGGGTTCAGCACCATCCGGAAAGCGATTGTCTCCATGCCGGGCTTGTCTCCAGTGTCTTTGATCACTTGTTCTTGCCGCTCTCTAAGGTAGCGTCTTGATGCGACTATAATTCGGGCGTCGATAGCATCTCAATCCGTTGTTGGGATTGGGCGATACTCAAACCGAATCGCACCGCTGATCCTCCATGAGCCAGAACGCTGCCAGCATTCCCCTCGTCAACCGGCTCAAGTTCAAGCATCTTGCGCTGCTTGTCGCGCTCGACGACGCGCGCAACGTCCACCAGGCCGCCGATGCCATCAATGTCGCGCAGCCCAGCGCGAGCCGCATGCTCGGCGACATTGAAGAGGCGCTCGGCTTTTTGCTGTTCGAGCGCAACGCGCGCGGCATGCAGCCGACGCCGCTGGGCGTCGTTACGCTTGCCTATGCGCGGCGTGCGCTGGCGGATCTCACGCGCTTTGCCGAGGATCTGGACGCGAAACGCAAGGGCGGGCATGGGCAACTGACCGTTGGCGCGATCATGGGCGCCGCGCCCGATCTGCTGGCGATGGCCGTCGCCGCGCTGAAAACCGAACGGCCGTTGTTGCATGTGTGCATTCTCGGGGAAACGAGCGATCAGGTGGTGCAATTGCTGCATCGCCGCGAAGTCGATCTCGCGCTGGGGCGGTTGACTAATCCGTTGCAGCATAACGATTTCAGTTTTGAGCCGCTGGCGCGGGAGACTTTGGTGCTGGTTGTGCGGGCTGTGCATCCCGTTGCTGGGCGGGCTGCTGTTTCGCTTCGCGAGTTGATGGAGTGGCCTTGGGTGGCGCAGCCTATTACTAGTCCGGCTCGGGTTTTGTTTGAAGAGGAACTCGCCCGGGCGGGGCTTGGGACGCCGGCTAATCTCACCGAGTGTGCTTCTATATTTGCTACGCTGCAGTTGCTTGAGAATTATGATGCTGTGGCGATGTTGCCTGAGTCTGTTGTGCGCGATCATGTGCGCGGCAAGTTGCTCGTTGCGTTGCCTGTGGAGATTGGCAAGAGCCTTGCCGGGTTTGGCATCCTTACTCGTAAAGAGGAGGCTCTGGCTGAGCCTGCGCAGCGGTTTGTCGATTTGCTTCGGGTTTATTCACATCGACTGGCTAATGAGGATAACCTAGCGGTTGGGGTTTGAGGTTTTTTTGTTGTCTGCGACGCTGGGTGGTTTGCTTTGTTTTTGCGCTGGCATCCGGTTTGGTTTTTTTAGCTTTGCGCTGGCAGCCGATTTTTGCTTTTTGGGTGTAGATGGAGCCGGTCGGTGTTTTGGTCTTTGCGCCGGCATCCGCGTTATGGCTTTTCGCTGGCATCCGCGATACGTTAGCTTGCTTCAAGCGTCGCCCCTGTGCGGGGCGGCACCTACTTTTCTTTGCCGCCGCAAAGAAAAGTAGGCAAAAGAAAGCGGCTCACACCGCTAATTCTTGCCCTTGCCTGAGGGCCCCCAAAGGGTCTTACGCTTCACACGACAACCACGTGACTCATGTTTGTTGCCAGCGCTCTTGCGGTGCGCCTCACCCGCTTCGCACGCCCGCGTCGCAGCGTGCCGCGCCAGATATTCCGCCGCCGCCCAGGTGGCAAACTGTGTGTAGGCCGTAGCGCTACACACGCCTCACTTCGGACCGATAGCGCACGCGCCCCACCATGTAAGAGCGCCAAGCTATACGTCGCGATAACCTACACACAGTTTGCCACCTGGGCGGCGCAAACCATTCGCTGCCGCTCGCCCGTGTATGGGAGTTCGAAACGGGTGAGGCGTTTATTCGAAGCGTTGGCAACGCGCGCTGACAGAGATGTTGCCGTGTGAAGCATAAGACCGGTTGGGGGCCCTCAGGCAAGAAGAAAGATTGGCGGTGTGAGCCGCTTTCTTTTGCCTACTTTTCTTTGCGGCGGCGTAACTATTCAGCGGTAACCAGAGGCGAAACGACGAATCCGGCAAAGCCCAATGCCAGCGCATCGATCAGCG
>NZ_JAWRXV010000672.1:0-276 GCF_046534875.1 Paraburkholderia sp. SIMBA_054
GGGATGTTTAGAAAAAGCATTCATATAACGAAGTGCGTTACTAGCTCGCATTTCGCCTGAACCTAGAGCTCTTCTTTCCATCACATCCGCAATAGCTAATAACCTGCCAAATAAATAATCACGGTCCATATTTTCTGTATCTAAAGCCACTTGGCATCCCTCCTGTTTATTTAATAGTGCACAAGTAATGCTGAGTGTTTTTTCCCATTCCCAGTTATCCATAGACACAGGGTTAGAAGCACGTTGATAAGCACTTTTTACAATATCTAATGGGAT
>NZ_JAWRXV010000673.1:0-276 GCF_046534875.1 Paraburkholderia sp. SIMBA_054
CTGGAACGGCGGATGGATGCCATTGCCCACAATGTCGCCAATGTCTCAACGGTCGGTTTCCGGGGCGAGGGCACCAAGTTCGATACCATCGTTTCGAACAAGGCCAGCGACGATGTGAGTTTCGCTACGGCGGGCAAGAGCTTCATCCGTACCGAAGCAGGCCCTATGATCAAGACCGACAATCCGCTGGACGTTGCAGTCAAGGGCGATGTCTGGATGTCGATCTCGACACCGCAGGGGCAGATTTATACGCGTGACGGGCGCATGAACATGCTG
>NZ_JAWRXV010000674.1:0-276 GCF_046534875.1 Paraburkholderia sp. SIMBA_054
TGGCGGACCCGGGCGTCGGCGGACACGGCATACAGCACGCCGCGCCCCCCCTCCCGGGCGGCATACAGCACCATGCTGCCGTTGGGGGCGAAGCTCGGGGATTCGTCCAGCGAGCCGGGAGACAGGGTGCTCCAGCTCGGCGACCCCAGGCTGCGGTCCATCATCGCGATCCGGTAGGTATTGCCGCTGCCCTGGGCCACGGCGATCTTCTTGCCGTCGAAGGACACGGTGGCCTTGGCGTTGTAGTTGCCCTGGAAGGTCACCCGGCTGGCGCTG
>NZ_JAWRXV010000675.1:0-276 GCF_046534875.1 Paraburkholderia sp. SIMBA_054
GTCGTCGAGCGCCTCGATGATGAAGCGCGCGACGGCGCGATCGCGGTCGTCCAGCCGGTAAAGACGCAGCGCGTCATGCAACTGCTCGCGCAAGGTCGGCTGCGAGCGCGCCCATTCGGCGGGATCGCTGCCGTCGGAATCGCCGTTCTGGCGTGCCGAACTGCGGCTGCTGTAGTCGCCCGAGAAGTCTCCCGGCATGTCGTCCGGGCCGCCGCTGTCGAGCGTCTCGCTCGTCACCGCTTCGGCGGGCAATGCGTCGGGCTCGGCGGCCGCGAC
>NZ_JAWRXV010000676.1:0-276 GCF_046534875.1 Paraburkholderia sp. SIMBA_054
CTGCCGTTGAAGGCCGACCCTTGCGCGACGCAAAGCGAGAAGCCGCCGGGCACGGCGTCGGTGGTCGCGCATGTCGACGAGATCGAGCAGTTTCCGTGGACGGATCACGAGTGGATTCAGTCGCGCGGCGCGAAGCAGACGCCGCGTTCGCCGATCTCGATCTACGAGGTGCATGCGGAGTCGTGGCTGCGCGTCGCCGAAGAAGGTCAGCGCGGTCTCAATTGGGAAGAGCTCGCCGAGCGCCTGATTCCGTATGTGAAGACGATGGGCTTCACG
>NZ_JAWRXV010000677.1:0-276 GCF_046534875.1 Paraburkholderia sp. SIMBA_054
GGCGTGGATGGCATGGGCGCTATGGCTGGCCTGGCTGGTGGGTGTGGCCGCGATGGCCCTGCGCAGCCTGGCCGACCTGCAGGCGACCCGGCGCCGCGTGCGTGGCAGTCGCCACGACATCCCGCCGGCGCTGGCCGCGCAGTACCGCGAACTGGCGACACGCCTGGGCCTGCGCCGCGCCCCGCCGCTGCGCCTGAGCACGCAGCTCGATTCGCCGCAGCTGGCCGGCCTGTGGTCGCCCTGCCTGCTGATGCCGGCGCACCTGGTATCGGGCAT
>NZ_JAWRXV010000107.1:0-16468 GCF_046534875.1 Paraburkholderia sp. SIMBA_054
GCCTACTTTTCTTTGCGGCGGCAAAGAAAAGTAGGTGCCGCCCCGCACAGGGGCGACGCCTGAAGCACGAAGGCAAAACGCGGATGCCAGCGCAAAGGCAAAAGCACCGACCAGCAACGCCAACACCCAAAAGGCAAAAAAAAACCGAACCACGATGTCGCCCCCCCCCACCCTCACCCGTCGTCATAAATGAAACCCGCCATTCCGCGGTTCCAAACAGGTCAGACAGGAGAAAAAACATGCGAGTCATGGTAATCGTAAAAGCAACGAGCGACTCAGAAGCCGGCAAGATGCCCACGACCGAGTTGCTGACAGCAATGGGCCAATACAACGAAGAACTCGTGAAGGCGGGCATCATGCAGGCTGGCGAAGGCCTGCACCCAAGCTCCCGCGGCAAGCGTATACGCTTCTCGGGCGCAAACCGAACCGTAATCGACGGCCCGTTCGCAGAAACAAAAGAACTGATCGCCGGCTTCTGGCTCTTGTAGGTGAAATCGATGGAAGAAGCGGTCGAATGGGTCCGACGCTGCCCGAACCCGATGGAAGGCGATTCCGAAATCGAAATTCGTCAGGTCTTCTCGGCCGAAGATTTCGGCGACGAGTTCACCCCCGAGCTACGCGAGCAGGAAGACCGCCTACGCGCCGAGATCGAACAGCAAACGCACAAGCCAACGTAACGACAAAACCCGTCGGCGGCACGCAGCAAATTCACCGCGCACGCAACGCATCAACGATATTCATACGCGCCGCCCGCATCGCGGGCAAAAACCCGCCGACGAGCCCCATCGTCATCGAAAACGCCAGCGTCTTCAAAACAATCGCCGGCGTGAGGATGAACCGGAACGACAGGTCCGCAAAGGTCTGAAAATTCGTCGTGGAAAACGACGCAAATTGCATGAAGGCTGCGCATCCCAACCCCGCCAACCCGCCGACCAGCCCCAGCAGCACCGCCTCGATCAGAAACGCGGCCAGCACGCTCGCCCGCTGAAAGCCGAGCGCGCGCAGCGTGCCGATTTCGGCGACGCGATTGGCAACGGACGCGTACATCGTGATCATCGCGCCAATCATCGCGGCAATCGAAAAGATCGTCGACAGCGTAAAGCCGAGGATGTTGAGAAACGTCGACAGCGCCTTCGACTGGTCGCTATAGAACGTCTGCTCGCGCTTGGCCTCCTCCGCGAGACGCGGATCAACATCGATATCGGCCCTGAAGCGCTCGAACTGATCGGACTCCGCGATGCGCACCACCATCGACGAATAACTGGTGCGCCGGAACGACTGCATCAGCTGATCGACGTCGCCCCAGATTTCCGAATCGAAGCCGCTGCCGCCCGCATCGAAGGTGCCGACCACCGTCCAGTCGCGCTGCGCGAAACGCAGATGCTCGCCAAGCTGCGTGCCGCTGAAGCCTTTCGCGATGCTGCTGCCCACAATGATCTCCGACGAGCCCGGCGCAAACATGCGCCCCGACGCAAGCGTCACTTGTGGCCGCAAGCTCATCGCAGCAGGCGATACGCCGCGTATCACCACGTTCGACGGCTTGCCCGTGCCGAGCTTCAGCAGCGAGATCAGCACGACGGATTCTTTCGACGCCATCCGCTTGCCATCGCCGCCCATCGCCACGGCGGGATGCATCTCGATCACGTTGGCCTGGCCGCGGTCGATCGCGCTCTGCACTTCCGTTTCCGCGCCCTTGCGGATCACAACGACGTTGTCCGCTTCGCCCGTCGAAACGAGCGTTTTCTTGAGGCCCGCGTCGAGCATCAGCACCGTCGCGAACACGAACACCACGAGCGCGAGGCCACCCGCCGTGAGCGCCGTGGTCAGACGGCGCGTCCACAGGTTGCGGGCGATGTACGAAAGCGGGATGGCCACGTTGTGCTTGCCTTTAGCGTTGAACTCAGCCGATCGCCCGCAGGCCTTCGACGATCCGCACGCGCGCCGCCTGCAGCGCCGGAATGATGGCAGCAGCCAGCCCGACGACGAGCGCACACGCGGCCTGCTGCAGCATCGTTTCGCGCGACACGGTGAACACCGGGAACACGCCGCCCGTCGCCTGCTTGAAGAAGCTCGCAGCGGGTGGTGTCGCGAGCATGCCGAGGCCTGCACCGACCGTGCAGATGGTCAGCGACTCGCCGAACATCAGCAGCGCGAGAAATCCCGGCCCGAAGCCGAGCGCCTTGAGCGTCGCGTATTCGGTGGTGCGCTCGCGCGCGCTCATCGCCATCGCGTTCGCCATCACGGCCATGATGATCACGATCACCACGTACGACACGAGGCGGATCGCCGCAATGATCTGATTCGACATCGCGACGAAACCGAGTTGAAACGCCTGCTCCGTTTCCGTCAGCGTTTCGGCGAGCGAGTTCTTGAACACGTTGTCGACGTTGCGGGAAATCGCGGCGGCATCGTCAGGATTGTCGATGCCGAGCACGTACACGCCGACCTGATCCGCGCGCCGCCCCGGCATCTTGCGCACGGATTCGTTCAGATAGTCCCAGTGAAAGATCATCTGGCGCGTGATCGTGGATTCGTCGCGGCCATCCAGAATGCCGTGCACGACGAATTCCCACGTGCCCGGATAGATCGTCCCCTTGATGGGGATCACATCGCCGACCTTGAAGCCGTACGCGGTCGCAAGCTGCCTGCCGATCAGGCAGCCCTTGCGGTCGCGCTCGTAATCGGAACGCTGCTGCGCGGGCAGAATGAACTCAGGGTAAAGGTCGAGATAATTGTCCGACACGGCGAACTGCGCGAAGAAATTCTTCGGGTCGCGGTAAACGCCGCCGAACCAGTTCGAGCGCGCGACCAGCGTCACGCCCTCCACGCCGCGAATACGGTTCTCGTAGCTGAGCGGCAGCGGGAACGTCAGCGAAATCGAGTTGCGCGTCACGAGCCGCGCATTCGATGCGGCAGCCGCGCCCGCATACCACGCGTCAATCACGGTATGCAGCAGCCCGAACGCGAGCACGGCGATCATCAGGCCGAGCACGGTCAGCGTCGTGCGCAGCTTGTGCCGCAGCGCGTTGCGCGAAATCAGCTTCAGCAGGTACATGGCGGCGTGATTCCCGATACTCCCGCGCGCGCTTCAGCGAGCCGTGCCATCGATCAGCTCTCCCTTCTCCAGATGCACGAGCGCTCTCGCCGCGCCCGCCGCGTGCGCGTCGTGCGTGACCATGATGATCGTCTTGCCCAGTTCGCGGTTCAGGCGCTGCAGCATCGCGAGCACTTCTTCGGCGGACGCGCGGTCCAGGTCGCCCGTCGGTTCGTCGGCGACGATCAGCGTCGGGTCCGTGATCAGCGCGCGCGCAATTGCGACGCGCTGCTGTTGCCCGCCCGACAGCTCAGACGGGTAATGATGCGCGCGATTGCCCAGATTCACCATGTCGAGCACGAGCGCGACGCGCTCGCGCCGCTCCTTGCGCGTCAGGCGGGTGAGCATCAGCGGCAGCTCGATGTTTTCGAACGCCGTCAGCACGGGCATCAGGTTGTAGAACTGAAAGATGAAGCCGACGTGCGCCGCGCGCCATTGCGCGAGCGCGGACTCGTTGAGCCGCGTGATGTCCATCCCGCCGACGCGCAACTCACCGCCGTCCGGCCGGTCGATGCCCGCAATCAGATTGAGCAGCGTGCTCTTGCCCGAGCCCGACGGCCCCATCAGCGCGATGAAGTCGCCTTCGCCGATCGCCAGCGTGATGTCGGACAGCACGGGCACGGTCTGCACGCCGCGCCGGTACGATTTGACGAGATGCCGGATATCGACGAGCGACGGCGTTGCGTTGATCGGCTGGCTCACTGTTTCTTCGCCACGGTGACTTTGGCGCCGTCCTTGATGTGCTCGTTCGGCGCGCGCACCAGCACGTCGCCGGGACGCACGCCGCTCACTTCGACCAGTTCGCCGAGCGTCGCGCCTGTCGTGACGGGTACTTCGCGCACGCTGTCGTCCTTGACGACGAAGGCCACCTTGCGGCCGTCGCGCTCGACGATGGCAGCCGGCTGTGCCGCGACCACCGGCTTGCGGTCTTCCGGCAGCACCGGCTTCGAAAGAAACGCGATTTTCGCGCTCATGTCGGGCAGCACGCGCGCATCGCGATCGACGAAGCGCACCTTGACGAGCACCGTTGCTTTCGAACGGTCGACGGTCGGCACGATGCGCGACACGCTGCCCGCGAGGCGCATGTCCGGCAACGCGTCGAGCTGGATCTCGCAAGGCGCGTTCACGGCGATCTTGCCGATATTCGATTCAGCAACGTCGGCTTCGACTTCGAGCGTGTCCATGTCGGCGATCGTCACGACGGCGCCCTTGCTGTCCGAGGCCTGCGAAAACGGCGTGATGTTGTCGCCGACGTTCGCGTGCTTTTCGATCACTACGCCGTCGAACGGCGAACGGATCACGGTCTGATCGACAGCGACCTGCGCGGCCTGTGCGTTCGCCTGCGCAGCCACGATTGCGGCGCGGCTATTGTCGATCGACGCCACCGCCTTGTCGTAGCGCGCGACGTCGGCGTCGTATTGGGTCGCGGGGATCGCGCCGTTCGGCGCCAGGATTTTCGAGCGCCGCAGATTGACCTCGGCGTTCTTCAACTCGGCCTGCTGCAGCGCGAGGTTCGCCTGCGCGACCTTGATCTGCGCCTTCGCCTGCGCAAGCGACGCCTCGACGTCGTTGCTTTCAATCCGCGCGATGATCTCGTCTTTCTTCACGCGCGTGCCTTCCAGCACGCCGAGCCATTCGAGGCGCCCCTGCGCTTTCGACGAAACGGCCGCCTTGCGCTGCGGCACGACATAGCCCGTTGCATTGAGCAGCGTATAGGTTTGCGAGGGATAAGCCGACACCACGGTCGTCGTCTCGACGGTCTGCGGCCCGGCCAGCCTGAGGCCGACGACGAGCGCGACGACGAGGATCAGCGCGACGACCCCGTAGCCGATCCAGTTGCGCCGGCGGCCACCCGTGGCGACGGCTGGCCGGTCGATTTTCAGCCGCTTCAGATCGTGATCTGCCAATTTCTTATGTCGTTGCCGCAGGGTTGATGCTGTCGCGCGTCTCGACGCATCGCCACGCCGGCTACTTATAGTGTGTAAATGGGTCCACAGTATAGCGCCGCGCCCTGCCCGCGTCTGCCCGGGCCTGGCATCCCGCTTGCAAGGACACAGTGCTTGCGCGCAAAACGGCGGGAGTGCTTACGATTCGGGCCTCGCGTCGTGTGCGGTGTATGCGATAAGCATCCGGCTGCATTGCGCAAGTGTTGACAGGCATCCGCGCTAACGGTTTAGATTCTGGCCGTTGGTGTTCGATTTCCGAGGGAGACATCATGGAAGAAAAACAAACTGTCGCAGCGGACAGCACTGCCGTACGCGTCGCGCTGTGGCGTGCGATGCATGTTCAGGTCGACGCGCCGCCGCATGTGCTCGACGACGAAGTCGGTCTGCGGCTCGCCGCGCCCGACGCAAGCTGGCGCGAACGTCCCGACATGGATGCGCAGGGAACGCGCGGCTATCGCGCGTCGATCGTGGGCCGCGCGCGCTTCATCGAAGACCTCGTTGTGGAACAGGCGGATCGCGGCGTCGGTCAGTACGTGATCCTCGGCGCGGGTCTCGATACGTTCGCGCAGCGCAAGCCGCGCATCGCGTCGCGGCTGCGTGTCTTCGAAGTCGATCGGCCAGGCGCGACGTCGTGGAAGCGCGAGCGCCTGCTCGAACTGGATTACGGCATTCCCGACTGGCTGCGGCTCGTCCCCGTCGACTTCGAAGCCGGTCAGTCGTGGTGGGAACAGATTGCGGACGCGGGTTTCGATGCGAACGCGCCCGCCGTGATCGCATCGACGGGTGTCTCGATGTACCTGACGCGCGAGGCGAATCTGGCGACGCTGCGCCAGATCGCGAAACTCGCGCCAGGCTCGACGCTGGCGATGACCTTCCTGCTGCCGCTCGATCTGATCGATCCCGCCGAACGCGCGCAGCATCAGTTCGTCTATGAGCGCGCGCGGGCAGCGGGCACGCCGTTCGTCAGTTTCTTCAAGCCAGTCGAGATGCTCACGCTCGCGCGTGAAGCAGGTTTCAAGGGCGTCAAGCATGTGTCGACGGCCGATCTCGTCGAGCGCTATTTTGCGGGCCGGTCCGATGGACTAAGGCCGTCGACGGGTGAAGCGTTTCTCGTTGCGACCACCTGAAGGTTCATGGACCGCGCGCCGTCCGTCATGAAGAAGACGGCGCGCGGTCATTGCCTAGAACCCGTTGGCCGTCTTCCGATAGCTGCTCCAGTTGTTACCGCCCGTGCAGTTCAGCTGCGAGCCCTGCGCCTGGCACCACGCCTCATAACCCGGCGAGTAGAGCCACTCTCCCATCCAGTTCAGATCGACATGCGTGTCGCCTTGCGCCGACACGAAGTTAGACGCGTCGTCAGTGCTGCCCGAGCCGGTGTAGCGCGCTACGGCCGGATACGGAAATACCGGGCGTGTGCGCGTGGTTTGCCCCGTCGAATCGACGATCGACGCGACGATCTTGCCCGGCTTCGCGCCCGTCTCCGTCCATGACATCAGCGGCGTGAGGATATCGAACGTGTTCGGACCTTCCCCGCCGCCGCAATGCGCGACGCCCGGGAACAGATAGAGCTTCGCGAAGGCGTCGACGCGCTCGCTGCCCATCATGTTCTTCATCGCGGTGTAGTACTCGATCGTCGAGCGCGGCGAGATGTGCTGATCTTCGAGGCCATGCCACAACAGCAGCTTGCCGCCGCGACGTTCGAACGGATGCAGGTCGGGGTCGGTGGCTGCGAGATACTTCGAGGTCGACACGGTCTTCAGGAACGCATCGATCGTGAACTTCAGATCGCCGAACGCCGCCGACGCGTTCGATCCATTGAAGTAGTCGAGGAAGCGCAGGAACGGCATCACGAAGTTGATGCTGCCGCTCGGCCCTGCATCCGTTGCGGGCACGAAGAGACTCCAGTTCAGTTCCGAGCCCCATTCGCGCGAGACGAACGGCTCCAGACGCGCGCCGCTCGCATCGGTTGCGCCGTCGTGAATCTTGCGCACCACCGTCGCCTCGGCCGCCGACAGGCACGTCGACGCCGCCTGCCCTTTCGCGCACACCAGCGTCGCGGGATCGAAACGGCAGGCCTGTGGACGGTCGATCACGCCATCCGTCACGCCGTCGATACCATCGCACGCCTTCAATACGGCGGCATGGACGAGCGGCAGCTTGTCCGCGAGCAGAATGTATTTGCCCGTCTTCGGATCGATGTTCGCGGCGGCCGCCCAGCCGTGATGGAAGGTGTTCTGCACGATCAGATCATTGGCGGGCGCGCCTGCTGCAATGCCGTCGAAGTCGTCGGGAAAACGCTGCGCTTCCATCAGCGCTTCGCGCCCGCCATCGGAGCAACCGTCGAAGTACGCGTACTTCGCAGGCCGCGCGTAGAACTTGTTGATGATCGCCTTCGCCACTTGCGCCGTCGCGTGCTCCGCGCGATACGCGAAGTCGAGCTTCGCCTTCGGGTCGAGCGCCCATGACCCGTCGTTGCCGCCTTCGTGGCCCATGTCGGTTGCGGCCATCGCGATCTGTCCGTTGGTGACGGGCACGCAGGTCGAGGCCATCGGCGCGTTGACCGACAGGTTTCCGCAGAGCCCGCCGCATCCCGTTTGCAGATAGCGCTGGGTCCAGCCCTGCGTCGGCAGTTGCAATTCGAACAGCGACGCACCCGGTCCGATCGTGCCCTTCACGTCGCAAACGGGCGCGGGCAGCGTGCGCTGACCGACGGCCGTTCCCGCCGGCAGCACGACAGCCGAGGTGATCGTGACCGTGCCGTCCGTCACGCCGCTCAGGTCGAGTCCTGCGACGGCTGCGCAGTTCATCGCGGGCATCACGGCGGGCAGGCTGGCGAGGCCCGCTGCCGCGTGCGCGCCGGACGGCCAGGCCATTGCCGCCAGCAGCGACACGAGCAAGGCGAACGCGGCCAGCAGGCGGCGCATGAAGTCATGTTGCACACGTTCTGTCACACGCCCTGCGCTCGCCGCTGTCGGCAAGGCGCGCGCAAGCGATCCTGCGTTGCAGATCACACGCATCTCTGTCTCCTGTTGTCATCGGAATGCGGCGCTCGCGCGATGCGCCGCTAGCAGAACAAGGCAACCAGTTGCACGCTCAGGATAGCCAACGTAAGGGACGGACACGATTGCCAATTTGGCGCGGTCCAATCTGTTTTTCTTATCGGCGCACGGACGACCGCCGCGCTAAGGGTGCGCTAACTCTGCAACGGCAAAATCTTGCGGATGCACCGGGATAAGGCGTGTCAACGCGTGAAACCACGCGCCGAACGCGGGATTTGCAATCCGTCTGCCTGTTTTCAGAAGCGGTGATATGGTGCGCGCAATTGGCGGCGACGCGTGTCGTCGCCCGCTCACCTCAATGGTGCAGCGTGCGAACCGCACGCCATGCATCCATCATCGATCAGCGATAAAGACATGAACTTCGAAAACAACGCTTCGAGCAACTCGCTGGACGTCGCCGACGCGACGTCTTCACCGTTGCGAGCATGGCTTGCGGTAGCGTCGGTAACGATTGGCGCATTCGCCTTCGTGACGACGGAATTTTTGCCGGTCGGTCTCCTGCCGCAAGTCGCGCAGACCTTCGACGTATTGCCGGGCACAGCCGGCCTCATGGTGACGATTCCCGGCATCATGGCGGCTATCTCCGCGCCGGGCCTGATGCTCGCCGCCGGACGCGTGAACCGCCGGCTGATCCTGATCCTGCTTACCGTGATGCTGCTCGCGTCAAATCTGCTGTCGGCGTTCGCGCCGAATTTCCCGATGATGCTCGTGGGCCGCGCGCTGCTCGGCGCCGCGCTCGGCGGCTTCTGGACACTCGCGCTCGCGGCGGCGGGACGTCTCGTGAAAGCGCATGAAGCGGCCCGAGCGACCGCGACGATTCTCGCCGGCGTCACCTGCGCGACGGTGATCGGCGTGCCGCTCGGCACCTTCATCGCGAGTTTCGCTTCGTGGCGCATGTCGTTCATCGCGACGGCCGTGCTCGTGAGCGTCGCGCTGATCGCGCAGATGGCGCTGCTGCCGTCGCTGCCGTCGCAAGCAGCGTTGCGTTTCGCCGATCTCGTGACGCTCGTGCGCCGTCCGTTTCCGCGCAAGAGCCTGTTGATGGTCGCGCTGATTTTCGGCGCGCATTTCTCGTCGTACACGTATATCGCGCCGTTTCTGCAGAACGCGCATTTCAGCACGTCGACCATCACCGCGGTGCTGCTCGGCTTCGGCATCATCGGCTTCTTTTCAAACTTCGCGGTATCGACGTTCGTCGCGCGCAGGCTCAAGGGCTCGCTCGCCACGGTGACCGTGCTGCTGATGTTCGCGTTGCTCACGATGCCGCTGCTCAGCGACATGGCGCCTGTCGTGACGGGTATGGTGCTCGCGTGGGGCGTGGCGTTCGGCGCGATTCCGCTGTGCGTGAGCGTATGGATGCAGGAAGCCGCGCCCGATTTGCCCGAAGCGGGTTCGGCGCTGTTCGTCGGCATCATTCAGGTGGCGATTGCCGTCGGTTCGTCTGTGGGCGGCACGATCGTCGATCACGCCGGTATTCCCGTCGACTTCTGGTTCGGCAGCGTGCTCGCGATTCTTGGCCTCGTTACGCTGGCGAGTTTCCGCACCCGCAACAACGCCGCACAGGCCGCCGTGTCGGTGGCGTCAACGGAGGTTCAGACCGAGTGCGTCTGATGCGTGGAGCCCGGCGTCTTCACGTCGCGCTCTTTACATCCTCTACGTCCTTCAGGTCCTTCACTTCCGCTTGAACGCGGCGCGCCGCTCGGCGCGCTCGCTTGCGAACTGGCTGCTGAGCGTCGAGTCCAGGTCCTTTCGCTCGACGTGCACGCCACAGTTCGGGCACACGTTGCTCAGCCCGACATCATGGCCACACTCGCGATGCACGAAGCGCACCGCGATGTCCTCGTGCTTCTCCTTGCACCACGTTTCGCCCCACGCGCGCAGCGCGTGAATCACGGGATAAAACGCCCGCCCTTTCTCCGTCAGCCGATATTCGTAGCGCAGCGGCTTCTCGCTGTACGGATGGCGCTCGATCATGCCATCCGCTTCGAGCGACTTCAGACGCGTTGCCAGCATTTGCGGCGTCGCTTCCGTCTGGATCTGTATCTCCTCGAAACGCGCTGCGCCCATGTACAGCTCCCGCAGGACCAGCATCGACCAGCGGTCGCCGACGACATCCAGCGACCGCGACACCGGACACACCGTATTGGCCTTCTCCGCGACACGTGCCACGATCCCTCTCCCATCGAAACTCTTAATTTCATAGTAACACAAACGGGCATCGGCGTGCATACACACATGCTGTCTGCGCGCCTGTTGGCGGACCTTGGGGGCTGATCGGAAGCGATCGCAAATCGACCCGCAAAGTCACATCGCACTTTACACTATGATTTTCATAGTGATATGCTGCGTTCACGTTAGCGATGCGCGAGACGTCACGCATCGTCCGATCAAGGCAGCCGGCGCCGGGTGCGGAACGCGAATTCGTACGCACCCTTTTCGATGGAGAACTGAAATGCCCAATACTGTTTATCGCGCGGAGCGCACCGGCCTGTTGCTGGTCGATCCGTACAACGACTTTCTGTCGGAAGGCGGCAAGCTGTTTCCGATGATCAAGGAAATCGCCACCAACGTCCGCCTGCTCGACAACCTGCGCGCAACAGTCGCCGCCGCGCGCAAGGCCGACATCCAGGTGTTTTACGTACCACACCGCCGCTGGCAGCCGGGCGATTACGACAACTGGGATCATCCGAATCCGACGCAGCGTCTGGTTCAGCAGCGTCACACGTTTGCAAAGGGAACGTGGGGCGGCGAATGGCATCCCGACTTCGTGCCGCAGGAAGGCGACATCATCGTGCAGGAGCACTGGGCGCAAAGCGGCTTCGCCAACACCGATCTCGACTTTCAGTTGAAGCAGCAAGGCGTCACGCATGTGATCGCCGTCGGCCTGCTCGCCAATACGTGCATCGAATCCACCAGCCGCTTCGCGATGGAACTGGGTTATCACGTCACGCTCGTGCGCGACGGCACGGCCGCTTTCTCGGAAGCGATGATGCGCGCCGCGCACGAACTGAACGGCCCGACCTACGCACATGAAATCCTGACGACGGCCGAACTCATCGCCGCGCTGCCCGCAGCGCAAGGAGCACAAGCATGACACTCACTGGCAATCTGCTGATCGGCGCGCACGAGGTTGCTGCGACGGCCGGCACCATGAAGGCGCTGAACCCGGCGACGAATGCCGCGATCGAACCGGAGTTCGCGTTCGGCGGCGTCGCGGAAGTGAATCTCGCGGCGCAACTCGCCGACGATGCATTCGACAGCTTCAACAACACGTCACTCGACGAACGCGCCGCGTTTCTCGAACGCATTGCTGACGGACTCGATGCCGTCGCGCCTGAACTCGCGCAGCGCACATCGCTGGAAACGGGCTTGCCTGCCGCGCAGCTCGAAGGGGAAACCGCAAAAGCGGCCACGCAGTTCCGTCAGTTCGCGACTGTGGTGCGTCAAGGACGCTTTCGTCAGGCGACGATCGATCCCGCCCAGCCGGAGCGTCAACCGCGCGCGCGCATGGATCACCGGATGCAGAAGATCGCGCTCGGCCCCGTCGCGATTTTCGGTGCGAGCAACTTTCCGATTTCCTATTCGATTGCGGGCGGCGATACGGCATCCGCGCTGGCTGCGGGCTGTCCTGTGATCGTGAAGGCGCACAACGCGCATCCGGGCGCATCCGAAATCATGGGCCGCGTGATCCAGCAGGCCGTCGAAGCATCGGGCCTGCACGAAGGCGTGTTTTCGATGCTGCGCGGCGGCGGCAATGAAATCGGCGAAGCGCTCGTCGATCATCCGCTGATCAAAGGCGTGACGTTCACAGGCTCCGAAGCCGGCGGCATGGCGCTGTTCCGGCGCGCGCAGCAGCGTCCTGATCCGATTCCCGTCTTCACGGAAATGACGAGCGTCAATCCGACCTTCGTGTTGCCGGCTGCGCTTGCCGCGCGCGGCGGCGCAGTCGGCGATGGCTTCGGCGAACGCATGCTGGTCAACGTCGGGCAAGCGTGCCTGAAGCCCGCGATCCTGCTTGCGATCGACGGCCCCGGCTACACGGAACTGCGGCAGGTGCTGATCGCCCGCGTCGAAGCGATGCACGCGCGCACGATGCTGACGCCCGGCATCTGGAAGTCGTACGGCGAAAACCTGGAGCGGCGCAAAGGCGCGGGCGCGGAACACATCGCGGCGGGCGGCAATGCGCAAGGTGCATGGGACGGCCAGGCGGCGCTGCTCGAAGTCGACGGCGCGCGCATGCTTGCCGATACGTCGCTGTCGGAAGAAGTGTTCGGTCCGGCTGCGCTGCTCGTGCGTGTGTCGGATGTCGAGCAATTGATCGCGATCGCAAAGCAGTTTCGCGGCCAGTTGTCGGCGACGATGCAGATCGATTCCGCCGATCATGCGCTCGCCGCGCGCCTGTTGCCCGTGCTCGAACGACGTACGGGACGCATCGTGATCAATGCGTTCGCGCATCCGCAGGAAGTGTCGTATGCGTCGATTCACGGCGGCCCGTTCCCGGCGACTTCGGACAGCCGCTTCACGTCGGTCGGCATGACGTCGATCGAGCGCTTTCTGCGGCCTGTGTGCTATCAGGGTTTTCCGGACGATCTGCTGCCTGAAGCATTGAAGCATGAGAATCCGCGCGACCTGTGGCGTCTCACGGATGGCGAGTTGTCGAAAGCCTGATCGCTTTCGATGAAGTGAAGCCCGCGCACGGTGAACGTGTGCGGGCTTTTAAGCTTAAAGATCCAGCACCAGCAGCTCGCTTTTCGCGCGCGAGACGCACAGCGTCAGGAAGTTCTGCTGGTCGTCGGCGTCGAGAATGCAATCCTGATGCTCGACTTCACCGCTCAGATAACGAACCTTGCACGTCGCGCACAAGCCGGCTTCACACGATGTCTGCACGCCAACGCCCGCTGCCTTGAGCACATCGGCGATGCTCTTGTCGATGGGAACGGGCAGGCGTTGACCCGTGCTCGCGATCTCGACGGTGAATTCACCCGGCTTTCGATCAGCAGGTGCGATCGCGCGCTCCGGCGCCTTGAAATGCTCGCAATGCACAGCATCGCTCGGCCAATGGCCGGACGCGTCAGCGCATGCGCGCATGAAGCCCGCGGGACCGCAATAGTAGACATGTGTGCCGTCTTGCGCCTCATCGCGCAACAGTGCCGCGATATCGAGGCCACGCGCCGGATCGCCGCCGTCGAAGTGAAAATGCAGCCGCTCCCGTTCGACGAACGCCTGCAATTCATCCGTGAACGCCGCGCATTGCGCATCGCGCGCGCAGTAGTGCAGCTCGTAGTCCACGTCATCCGTATTCGAGAGCTGATGCGCCATCGACTTGAGCGGCGTCACGCCGATCCCGCCCGCGATCAGGATTACCTTGCGCGCTCCTTGCGCGAGTTCGAAGTTGTTGCGTGGCACGCTCACGCGCACACGGCCCTGCACCTGCAACTGTTCGTGAACGGCCTTCGATCCGCCGCGCCCTTTCTCATCGCGCAGCACCGCGATCACATAACGATGCCGGTCCGTGGGTGAATTGCACAGCGAATACTGGCGGATGACACCGTTCGCAAGATGCACGTCGATATGTGCGCCCGCCGTGAATGGCGGCAACTCCGCGCCTTCGGGATCGACCAGTTCATACGACTGGATATTGCGGCCTTCGTAGCGGACCTGCCGCACGAACAACTCCAGCGTCGCCGCTGCCTGATTGAATGCTGTCAATTGATGTCTCCTTGCACTTGCGTTCGCGCTGCCTGCCGATGCGGCGCCACATCACTGATGCGGGCGCGCATCACTGCTGCTAGCGCGTCGACTGCTCCAGCTCATCCATCTTTGCGCGCACGAACGCGGCCCGCTCATCGCCCTTCAGGTGATCGCTCTGCGTGAGAATCGCGACGACCGCTTTCGAAATGCGGCGGCGTTGCGCGACCTCTTCTTCGACGGTCGCAGCCTCGGGAATCTCGAACACGTTGCCGGAGCAATAGCTGTTCGGCGTGGCGCCGACATCGCGCAGCCACTGCGCAAACTCCGCCGGCGACGCCGCCGGGTTCGTGCCGCGCACGGCATCGCGCAGCATCTTGCGGAACAGATAGAGGCCGGCGTCGAACTTGGTCGGATGTTCGAGCGAATGCACGGCGATCGGGCGTTGGCTGATGATCGCTTCGTAATCGCCCGGCGCGTACTGCGCGTCCTTGTAGTGCGCGCGCTCGCGATGGTTGGGCGGAATGGGCGGCATGTCTTCGAGCTTGTACTTGCCGAAGCGCTCGGGCCTGCGCATCGCCACCTGGCCTTCGAGGAAGTCGATGGTTTCATAGCCGACCATCGACTTGTCGCCGACGCCGCGCGTATCGACGCCCGGGCCCATCACGCGCCAACCGATCATCTTGCTGTTCTCGTCATCGACGGGCACCGTCCAGCGGATCATATGAAAGCGGCTGAACAGCTTCTTGTTCAAACCGTCTTCGGATGTGTACGCGTGCAGGCTCAGATTCGGCAGCACCTGATGCTGGACACGCACGAACAGATGATCCTTGTCCGCGCGGCGCGCGCCCGCGCAGGCGAGACTGCGGCCTTGCTGCACGGGAATGAACTGCATGTCGGGCGGCACTTCCATCGATGCCGCGCCGACTTCGTCGAACGTCGTGCCCTGATAGTGGCCGCCCACGACGTTCCTGCCCGCGTGCAACGCGGCCGTGTGGTAGTTGTCGGCGGCGTTGTCCTGGACCTGCAACCAGTTGCAGTGCTGGAAGTTGCTGTAGGGGACGAGCTCGTCCGTCGGCAGCACGGTGAAGTTGCCTTCCCACTCGGGAAACGGCGGCTCTTCTTCGGGCGGGCCCATGTAGGCGAACACGAGGCCGTTGCGCTCGACGGCCTTGTAAGCGCCCTGACGGATCGAGCATGCGTACTTCTCGGCTTCCGCCTCCTCGCCCTTCGGAAACGGCGCATGCAGACAGGTGCCGTCGACGTCGAACACCATGCCGTGATAGCAGCACTGGATGCCGCGCTCCTGGATCGCGCCGTATTCGAGCGACGCGCCGCGATGCACGCAATGCGCATGCAGCAGGCCGACGCGGCCACTGCCGTCGCGGAACGCGACCAGCTCTTCGTTCAGGATCTTCAGGAAACGGGGCGTGTCGGTGAGTTCCATCGACATGCAGACGGGATGCCAGAAGCGGCGCATGTATTCGCCCGTCGGCGTGCCGGGACCCGTCTCGGTCAACTCGACATCGTGTGTCGGAATCTTGTTCGTGTGGTAGCCGCCGTAGGGAATCAGCTTCTTCACCACGGTGCCGCCCGCGCTGCCGCCCTTCTCCATCTGCTCCGACTTGATCGTCATGACCGCTCCTTTTGACTGTGGGTAAGTGAAGACCGCCGTTTTGACTGCCTTCCGTCGTTTGAATACGGATACCGAACTCTGTATACAGATATTAAGCATGTGACGAATCCGCGCCAATCAAGGTTTACACCTAAGGTTGACCGGTTTGCGACCGAGATGTAGTCTGTATCCAAAGTACAGAGGCTCACGATGACAATGAAGTTCGAAAAGCTGCAGGTCCGTCCCGACTATGTCGAGGAGGTGTATCGCGTGCTTGCCGATGCGATTAGCGACGGATCACTCGCGCCCGGCACGCGATTGACGCAGGAAGAGATCGCGGAGCAGTTCGCGGTGTCGCGTTCACCCGTGCTGCAGGCGCTGCGTCTGCTGAAGAAGGACGGGCTGGTGCAGGATGCGCCGGGGCGCGGAGTGCTGGTGGCGCCACTCGATGTCGAATGGACGAGTCATCTGTACCAGGTGCGCGGCGCGCTCGATACGCTTGCTGCGAAGCTTGCCGCTGAGCGCGGCGCTGTGATCGATAGCGCGCTGATCATGCGCGGGCGGCTGGTGTCGAAGGGCAAGGATGTGAAGGCGATGATCGATGCCGATATTGCTTTTCATTCGGCTATTTATGAGGCGTCGGGGAATCCGCTGATCGTTGAGAGTGCGCAGTTGCATTGGGTTCATTTGCGCCGGGTGATGGGCGCTGTGCTGCAGTCTTCGCGGTTGCGGGATTCGATCTGGGATGAGCATCAGGGCATCGCTGATGCAATCGCGGCGCGCGATGCCGCACGGGCTGCTGAGCTTACCGAATTGCACACTAGCAGTGCGAGGCAGAATCTTGTTGCCAGGCTTGAGGAGATGCTGAAGGCTGGGTGATTTTTTTGTCTGCGACGCTGGTTGGGCTTTTCGCTGGCATCCGCGGGTTGACTTCGTGGCACGGCTGGTTTGGTGGCTTTGGGTTTTCGCTGGCATCCGCGTTATGCCTACGTGCTTCACGCGTTGCCCCTGTGCGGGGCGGCACCTACTTTTCTTTGCCGCCGCAAAGAAAAGTAGGCAAAAGAAA
>NZ_JAWRXV010000678.1:0-276 GCF_046534875.1 Paraburkholderia sp. SIMBA_054
CGCGAGGGATTCGCCATGAATAATGCGGAGAGTGTGGTCGCGGATGCAAAAGCCGCACCGCTTGCGCAAAAGCGCACGGGCCACCGCTGGATCGTGATGGGGCTGATCTTCTGCATCTGGGCGATTGCCTGCGCGGACCGCGCCAATTTCGGCTTTGCGCTGCCGTACCTGAAAAAGGAATACGGCATCACAAACACGCAGGCGGGACTCATCGTGAGTCTCTTTTCGTTTGCGTACGGCTTCGTGCAGATACCCGTCGGCCTGCTTTACAAGCGG
>NZ_JAWRXV010000679.1:0-276 GCF_046534875.1 Paraburkholderia sp. SIMBA_054
GTCGTGCGGCCCCACGATTCATCGCGGATCGTTTCGAGCAGGCAATCGATAAAGCACTGCGACGCTGCATCGGACGGCTCGCCCGTGCGCGTGATGATGCCGACTGTCGAGTCCTCGAGTTCTTCGCACAAGGGGATCGCGCACAAACCGTCGCGCGCCGCGCAGAGTTCGACGAGCGGCCACGGAAAAATGCTCACCATGTCCGTGCGCTTGAGCAGTGCGACCGCCACGGTGAGCGAATGGAGAAAGTGGATGCTGCGCGGCACCGGCAATCCG
>NZ_JAWRXV010000680.1:0-276 GCF_046534875.1 Paraburkholderia sp. SIMBA_054
GCTGCCGGCGCCGGCCGTGCGCGAGCGCGAAGTCACCACGGTCACCGCGCCGCAGGTCATCCTGCCGCAGGCCGCATCGCGCGAGGTCCCGGTACCGCAGCTGCGCGGACCCGACCTGCAGGTGCGCCAGGTCGAACTGCCGACGGTGGCCGACGCGCCGGCCGAATCCATCGCGCCGGCCGAACCTGCCGTCGCGCCACCAGCCGCGCCCGTACAGGCCGGTGCTGGCGAGGCGGCGGCGCTCCCGCAGCCGGCACCGGCCGGCGGCAACGCCGC
>NZ_JAWRXV010000681.1:0-276 GCF_046534875.1 Paraburkholderia sp. SIMBA_054
GCATACTGATAAGCGACGAGATACAGCAACGGTCCCGTGCCCGCCAGCACCACACGTCGGCCGATTACACAGCCTTGCGCCTTCAACGCGACCTGCGCCGCGCCGAGCGTGTAGACGCCGGGCAACGTCCAGCCAGGAAGCGGCAGAACGCGGTCGGTCGCGCCGCTTGCAATGATCAAATGCGAGAACGGCACGCTGACTTCCCGCCCCGCGGCGAGCGTATCGAGGCGGCCCGCTTCGCAAGCCCATGCCAGTGTGTCCGGGCGATAGTCGATG
>NZ_JAWRXV010000682.1:0-276 GCF_046534875.1 Paraburkholderia sp. SIMBA_054
ATCGACGCCCTGATCCCGGTTGGCCGCGGCCAGCGCGAGCTGGTCATTGGCGACCGTCAGACCGGCAAGACC
The DNA here is from genome assembly GCF_046534875.1 of Paraburkholderia sp. SIMBA_054. NCBI lineage: Bacteria > Pseudomonadati > Pseudomonadota > Betaproteobacteria > Burkholderiales > Burkholderiaceae > Paraburkholderia > Paraburkholderia sp. SIMBA_054. The sequence continues at coordinate 73 of NZ_JAWRXV010000682.1, forward strand.
GCCATCATTCTCGATACGATCCTGAACCAGAAGCCGATCCACGACAACGGCCCGGACAAGGACAAGCTGTACTGCGTCTACGTCGCCGTCGGCCAGAAGCGTTCGACCGTCGCCCAGTTCGTCAAGGTTCTCGAAGAACGCGGCGCTCTGGAATACTCGATCGTTGTCGCGGCTACCGCTTCCGATCCGGCTCCGATGCAGTAT
>NZ_JAWRXV010000108.1:0-16112 GCF_046534875.1 Paraburkholderia sp. SIMBA_054
CGCCTGAATCCGATGGACTCGTCGCTTTACATCTTCGGAAACCGGCGTCGCGACAGGATCAAGATCCTTGGCTGGGACGGCAGCGGTTTCTGGCTTATGACGAAACGATTGGAGGCCAGCCGTTTCATCTGGCCCGACAACAAGGCTGAGGTCGTGACGATGACGACCAACGTGCTGCACGCGCTGCTCGATGGCGATGACATCACGACGATTCGACGACATCCGAAGCAGGAATATCTGCGTGTGAGCTGAACAGGCAGACGGTGTGCTGGTCTAACCCAGCATGCCGGTCAACGTCACGATCACCGCCGACGAACTGAAAGAGCTGCTCGCCGAACGCGATGCCGCTCGTGCGTTGCGAGAAGAACAGGAGGCATTACGCGGCGCCCTGCGGCTCGTGACAGCGGAACGCGATCTCGCCGAGGAACGACTCCGGGCCTACCGTCACGAGTTGTTCGGCTCAAAGAGCGAGGCACGAGATTCGGATCAACCCAGCCTGTTCAACGAAGCCGAGGTGCTCGGCGCGAGCAGCTCACCTGCTCAGGAAGATACGCCAGAATCGACGGTCGGCGCACATACGCGCAAGAAGCGGGGCCATCGCAAGCCGCTCGATCCCAACCTGCCGCGCGACGTGGTGCGGCACGAGCTGCCTGAGGCCGAACGCTTCTGCATGAACGATGGTCACGCGCTCGTCGAGTTTGGCGTGGAGATAAGCGAGCAGCTCGACGTGATTCCGGAGCAGCTTCGCGTGATCCAGCACCAGCGCGTCAGATATGCGTGTCCGTGCTGCGATCTCGGCATCAAGGTGACGCCGGCGCCGCCTCGCATCATCCCTCGCGGCCTGTTGAGCGAATCGGCGCTTGCATGGATCGCCGCCGGCAAGTATCAGTTCGGGATGCCACTGTATCGCCAGGCCGGTCTGCTACGTCGCTTCGGCGGCGACATCTCGTCGAACACGATTGCTGCGAGCATGGTCCGTGTGGGTCTCGGAACGCAACCCGTGATCAACCTGATGCGCGATGCGTTGCTCGATGCCGAGCTGATCTACTGCGACGAGACGACACTTCAGGTGTTGAAGGAAAAGGGCCGCCGACCGCAAACGAAGAGTTATCTCTGGGCGCAGATGACCGATTCGGGCGTGCCCATCCGATGCTTCACCTATACACCGGGGCGCGGCACCAGGCTGGCCGACAAGCTGTTCACCGGGATCCGCGAGGGCGCGGTCATGATGACCGATGGCTACGAGCCCTACAACGACATTGCCCGGCGTCACCAGCTCGTGCACCTAGGATGCTGGGTTCACCTGAGACGGTACTTCGTCAAAGCAGAGGACAGCGTACCAAAGGCCGCCCGAACGCCCGATCTGTTGGCGACGCGCTTCATCAAATTGATCGGGAAGCTGTTCGCGGCCGAGGCGCACAGTGCGACGTGGAGCGCACAGCGACGACAGCGATTGCGACGACGATACAGCGCGCGCGTACTCGACGCCATCCACGCGCTGATGCTTGAGCACTCACTCGGCGTCGTACCGAAAAGCCTGCTCGGCAAGGGACTGACTTACCTGCGCGCGCAGTGGCCGAAGCTCATCCGTTACGTCGAGAACGGCGACTGGCCTATCTCGAACAACCCCTGCGAAAATGCGATTCGCCCGTTCTGCGTAGGGCGCCGCGGATGGCTGTTCTCTGACACCGTCGAAGGCGCGAACGCGAGCGCCAATCTCTATACGCTCGTCGAGACCTGCAAAGCAAACAGCATCGATCCCTACCGGTATCTCACCTGGCTGTTCCAGCGCCTGCCTCTGGCGAAGACCGTCGACGACTACGACGCGTTGCTTCCCTGGAAAATGCCGGCCGACCTCCGCTGACCCGCATCACTATCACACCTCACGCGCTCCGCCACCTTACTCTGAGGGGCGTCGTTCGTGGATCGCATACCCAAAACTTCGGTGCTGGGTATCTTGTGAAGGTGGCCATCCAAGGTAGCCCGCGGGTCTTTGTGCCGAATTTGGCAACCGACATGCGACTGTCTGGACTCGACGAGGGCGCGTGGCATTATGACATTGTCATCAGCGAACCGTTTTCCTGATGGGTCATCATCAACCGTATCTGACACTGAGACTTCGAGAGGTCGGAGCGCCCGCAGCATCGGGAAGAACGATTTTTTTTGCGGAAGCCGGTGCCGCATGCAAGCGGATGGAAGCTATCAATGGCGCGGGCCTGCCTGGGGCCGTCGTTGTTATAAATTGGGACGGCCCTCGTGGGCTTCCAGCCGATACGATAGTGCTTCAGGCATCCGGCCGTCGGGAGCAGACACAGGTCTACTACTTGCGGAGCCGATGCACAGTGCAGAAATCGCTCAGCTACCGCCGAAAAAGATATTGCATTGCGGGTCCGTCCTGCACTTCTCCGCGGTGCGCCTTCCGGCCTGCGTGTTTGTGGAGGGCATTCCGCCATATGACTGATACGTCATATCAGTGGACGCTGCCGGAGTAGCGAGATTCTGCTGCGCCTGCGGTGCCTGCATCGTGTCCTGGGCGCTTGCGAGCCCCGGCAAGACCAGCAATCCGCCAGCAGCAAGCACGGCCATCAACCGTGATTTCATGATTCACTCCTTGACCACCTTCGTGGCTTCCCCGGGGGTTTGCGTTATTCGCGCACCACCCTCCGCACTCGCACGGGGAGGCAGCGGATGCGATTGGTGCTGACGCTATCTGGAAGACGACGCGCAATGCGCTGAGCCGAGGTACGGAGCGCAGCTCATCGGGCGCGAAATCGCGATATCGGCGGGGCTTGTGAACCCGCTGATGCATCTCGCACCTGTGGGCTCTGTTATAGGGCGCGTGGCGGACAAACAAAGGTGCAATGCGAAAATACCCTGCGCTGCACCGGCACGCATGACGGAGGGATACCCGCCCGGGAACCGGTATGTAACTGGCTACGGGCTACCTGTGGCTGAAGGGCGCGGGCTGGGGCCAAACGACGGCGAAAGCTCGAACGGCGTGGCAAAGATAGAACGACAGGCGGTGACGGCAATCTCACCGGCACCGGAGTGTGTTGGCGGGCGGTCCATCTCCTCCGGACCGCCTTCTTTGTGCGTCGCGACCCACGTCGGCAAAGGTCTGTATCCGTGAACCGGATACCCTTCAGTTCATTCTCGCCCCATCTTCTCGTGCAGCGGCTCTGGCGTCCGCAGAATAGACAGGTATGGCTGCCGATGCCGGCCTCAAAAACGACAGCAGCATCTCGACCTGCATCGCGGACACTGCCTCGATGGCAGACGGCGCCGAGTAGTCCCGCCCGACAAACGCCTTCAGGGTGAACCGGTTGGAAACCACGTAATAGCCCATGGCGACCATGGTCACGTAGAAATCCAGCGCGTCTACCTCGGCTCGGAATTCCCCGGCAGCTGCGCCGCGCGTCAGGGTTGCGCTTAACAGGCTAATCAACGGCGAAATGGCCTCTCGCAGTTTCGCCGAGCGCTCGAGATATTGCCCTTCGTGCAGATCTTCGTTGTTGATGAGGTTCAGCCACCGGGGGTTCGCCCGAAGGTAATCCCAAATGGAGCGCGCGAGCGCCCGAATGGCGTCTGCTGGTGGCAGCCCAGACAGGTCCAGACTCACCTCATGATTCGCGAACTCCACGTACATGGCCTCGAGGACGGCGACGTACAGCCCTTCCTTGCTTTCGAAGTAGTAGTAAAGCATCCGCTCGTTCGTGTCGGCGGCGGTGGCAATTGCGTCGACGCGCGCCCCGGCGAGCCCGTGCGTTGAGAACTGTTGCGTCGCGGCTTCCAGAATCCGCCGGCGCGTGCCCTCGGGGTCTCTTTTTACTTTGGGTTCGTTCATTGTCGGCTGCTCCATCTTTTGCAGTGGAAAAGCTTTGGTGACGCCGCCATTGACGCAGAGGGCACGCACCGCCGGTTCTAGTGATGCGCGTAAAGCGGCAGGAACGGGTCCTTCGCTCGCGGGGAACCTTCGCTCGAGGGTCTTGAGTCATCACTCACTGCGACAGGCGACGGACATTGCGGAACGACTGGGCGAGGCGTGGACAGGCTCAACATCTTCGAGAAATCGTCTGCGGCGCGCACGCGTGCGGTCAGAATGAGCGCCCCATTGAGTTCGAGCAGCGCGTCTGTCGTCTTCAGTATCGACGTGTGGTCGTACAACGAATGGTCGATGGTCCCGGCCGGAATGAAAGGAGACACGACGATAGCCGGCACACGCACGCCCAGTCTGTCGAACGCGAAGTTGTGCGTTTTCAGGCGAGCGTTTTCGGCGGAGCGTGGCGGTTCCGCATTGGGAGGTGTCACGTGGTCGAAGAAACCACCGTGTTCATCGAAGACGATGAGCAGCACGCTGTTGTTCCACAGGTCGGAAGTACTGATGGCGTCGTAGACCTGTTTGACTAACGCTTCTCCTCGGCGGACATCACCGCACGGATGCATAGAATTGCCATTCCGGAAATCATTCTTCGCGTCGTAGGTAGGTTCGATGAATATGAACTTCTCGGTCAACGAATTGCTGGCGAGTCGCGATATGAGCGTATCCATGGAGACGAAACGGTTGAGCAGATTTTGCATTCCGTGGATGCCGCGCGCCTGTGCCACGTCGCCCTGTACGATGAGCCAGTCCGATTCCCGAAGCTTTGAAAAGACCGTTCCATTAGGGAAGGTGAAGAGAGGTGCGTTGAAGAACACCGCTTCCACCACCTGCGCATCACTAGGTGAGTGGTCAAGTCCAGACGCGGTGCCAGCTACAGCAAAGAAACGATTGGGCCACGTTGGCCCCGGCACGGAGGCAAACCAGTTGTCGCAAACGCCAAACTGACTGGCCAGGAAGTTCAGCACAGGGAGCTGGTCCGGCGTGAATGCGTTGAATGCATCTGCCACAGCGTCCGAATGGTCTTCATATGTCGCAGCAAAGCCCGTCGTTGAAGTATCCGTTGCAAACGGAGGGTAGCCGCTTGCACCAAACACGAGTGAATCGTTGCGCACGGTATCTCCACTGGCGACTTGCAACCCGCACAGCTGAACACAGGCGTCGGTGAATTCATGACCCGGGTCGAAGCCGAGAGCGTAGGGCGCCCCTTTACCAAGTTGGTAAGAAGTGCCAGTTCTTCCAAAGTTGACGATGGGGGTTGTCGGCAGCCCGTTGGCGCTTGTCGGGGCACCTGTGGGCGTAGTGCCAATCAGGTTGGACCACCCGAACACACTGTCATAAGAACGGTTCTCAAGCATGAGAACAAAAACGTGCTGTATTGCCGCCATGTGTGACCTCGGAATGTTATTGCCCTGCGCGTTCCAGGTCGGCGGGCAGCCGATGAGGAAAGGAACCCGGGCCGTTAGTGTCCAATTCGGCTTCGCCCCAACTATTCATGAGCACAGCCGACTGAAACTTGTTTATTTATATGTGGATTACGCAAAAACGCAATGAGGAATAAGCTCGATGCGACGTGGTCTCGGTCAAAGTGGAAATGGCGTGCGGAGGCGTACCAAAGGAGCGCGCGCTGCCACATCTAAAAAGACCATCATCCATTTAGATGGCGCGATGTCTCTATGAAGCGTGTCTCGAACTAAAGAAGTTCAAAGACATCTTTTAGCGAATGACTTTATATTCGCGGCGCCAAAATTGACAGAGCCGGACTGCGGGATAGCACTCTTATCGGGATGGTCGTCGTAACTGACTCTCATGTTTGTTGCTCCTGGCAGCCGGATACGTGGCAAATTGCTCCATCTGTTAGCGCCGAAGTGAAACGGACCAGTTAACGCAGCTTACAGCTGGAGGCGAGAAAGCCGATATCCAACGTCTCGTGAAACAGGGCTTACGCAGGAGCGTGCCTCGGACGGCGACTGCCGTCTCACCACTCCTTCATGGTTTTACTCAGGAAGGTTCCGACCATCCCTACGCCTAGCCCGAAGGATGCAGTGCTAAAACCGCCTGATGGCACCTCCGAACCGACGTCGGCCGCTATGAGTGCCAACCCACCAAAACCGAGTGCTATCAAACCCCACCTATTTCTGGTTTTCGTGTCTCGCAACGATGATGAGGCCTCCGCGCTGGCTTTGCAGACGACATCACGCGTCTGACTGATATCCCTCTCAATGAGTTGCGGGTCGGGCTTCTCGGTAATGTCATTCCGAAAGTCTTTTGCTCTATCGAGAATCTGCCCGGCAGCTTCGTTGCTGACGCCTATCTGGTTCAGTGCTGTGGCTTCCGCGTCGACGAAGCTTCCTGCGAACGAGCGTGCTGCCTGGAGCGCCTCGCGTTGTTCGCCGCCGCTCTTTTTGGACTTTGCGTGTAGCGCTTTCTTGAAGGACTCGTCGCTACTCAGGCGTTTGAGCGCATTGCATCCCTGCGAATAGGCCTTTGCCACCTCTTCAGGGCTAGAGTTTTCGTCTAGTGCGTATATGGCGTTCGTCGCGTCACCGAGATAGCTCAGCGGGGAACCGGCGTAAGCGGGTGCGGCTAGAACAAACACGAAAGCTATCGGGATGGCCGCTGACTTGATGAGAGAAAAGGGCATGGAATGCCTCCAGCCGACATGACGGATACGACCAGAAGAGAGCGAAGGAACGCTATCGTTCCGACACTTTATAGAAGGTTGGGGCCGATAGCGCAAGATGAGGGCGCATCTGGGACAACTCGCGGTGCGATGCACCATCACCGTCCGCACGACAGCTTGAGAAGGCCAACGGCCGGCTAGGAGAAAGCACTCAGAAAAGGAACTTATGCGCCAGGTCTGCCAAACCAATCACGATTTCAAGGGCAATAAGCCCTATGACATACCATTCGAGGCGGTGAACGTGTTTGGTTTCCGCGATTTCGGCCAGGGTTTGCGCAGTTCCCGAAATTAGCTGCAGCTTGCGTTCAAGCGCGGGTTGTCGCTCGTGCAGTTCGTATTCGTCCTCCAATAGCGCATAGAGGCCGCCGAGCTCCGGGTGTTCCCAAAGGGTCTCCGGCTTGTCGCCGATTTCAGCCCGGCCGACCATGCGGTGTTCGATTAGGAGCATCCCGCCAATTTTTGAGAGTAGCGTTTTGGCGTCCGCGCTCACCTTTCCTGTTCTCGCCAGTTCCGATGCCAACGGAATGATGCTATCGAACTCGCTCGCGGTCTTGTCTTCATACATCGACAGCACAAGGCTTTTGCTGAGGCTGTCCGCTATCACCTGAGCCTTTTCCAACGTCAGCGCATCGAGCCAGACTGCACCGCCCTGCACACCAACGTTCGTCTTGCCGCTCTGGATGGCGATTTCTTCGAGCTGAGGTCGCCCGTAAGCGTTGTACAGCAACGGGGCTAACGAGGAGAGAAACCGTTGTTCATCATCAAGCGCCAAATCAAAAAAGCACGACGACGCCGTACCTGAAAAGAACGGCGATGCCGTCGGAGCCCCCTACCGTTACCGTCAGCGGTGTGGTGTCGAGAGAATCGGTGATTTTGAAGTTCTTGAGGTCAATCCGGTCGGCGATGAGATGCGCACGGGCCCGTACCTGCGGAAGCGAACTGATGGCGAGATTCGACATTGGGTCACTTCAGTGCGTTGACGTCATCGAGAGTATAGGCGTGAACCCAATGCCGCGGTATGCGTTTGACCCACCGCAGTCCCGGACGTCGGAAGGCTCAGTCAGCAATTGGGAACACGCAGGCGTTGGGTTGCCATTGGGGCACAGGTACCGTAGCGAGCTCGGACCGTGTTACGTTGGAGATGGCATTAAAGAAGCCCGCTCGAAAAGCGGGCTTTTTATCAAGCGACGCGGCCCTTACGCTGCTGCGTCCTTCAACTTCTTAAGCGCCCGCACCTTCAGGCGGACAGTCGCCGGCTTGGCGTCAAACCAGCGCTCTTCACCCGTGAACGGGTCCTTGCCGAAACGCTTCTTTTTCGCCGGAACTTGCTGGACGCCAATCTTGAGCAAGCCCGACAGCGTGAACTCGCCGGCCCCCTTCTTATGAACAGAACCCAAGATGGTGTCTTCCAGAGCCGCAAGGATGTGTTCGGCGTGATTCCCGCCTGAGTTCAGAATCCCGAGTGCATCGAATGAAACCAGGAACTGGTCATAACGTTTGACGGCAACGTCTTCGCCAATGATGCAGCCGAAAGTCATGCCGTGAAGCCTTCCAAGGTGAACGTCGCAGTGTTCGAAAACGCCGTCGAAAGTTCCGCCCCAGCTTCGGCGACGCTTATAACTGTTGCGCCCGCACCAACTGAAATTATCGAAATTTGGATTTCGCTTTTCGAAGCAATCACAGACACGACTATGTCGCTGTCTTGTAATCAGGGCATCGCCCATCTATAACAAATCTTGCATCGCAATCTTAATGCGACTGCTCGACTCAAAAAGTCACCCTGAGCAGAATTCTGTGCACACTATCAGCGCATATCTGCTAGCACTAATCCGCCAAACACTGGCTTAGTGAGGCTTTTCCATTCTATAGAACTGGTTCTTGACGCAGCGGGCTCACATCGAACAAAAAATAGCCTGTTTTTGCGTGCTAGCCAGATTATCGATATCGCCGTTTTCCGAAAACAATCGCGCACCTCAATGCCGAACTTACGACGGTCACTTTGACTCCGCAGAAGTATTTGCAGTCGAAGCCGTATTCGCGTGGAAGTGGTGCATAGCGAATGAAAGAGGCGTGTTGGTTCGAACCTGTGTCTCGGACGTTTCTGATGGATGAATAGCGGATGTCACGGAGGGGCTGTTAGCTTGTCCTCGGAAGACCTGTCATCTAAGCGCCCGAGCCCATCATCAGAGGTTTTTCTGATTCGAGTGACTTTGTTACGACTCGCATGGAGGTGACGAAATGTGTAGAAGAACTCTTGCCGACTGTCTGCGTCGATATGTATTGAAATTCGCTTTGCTATTTTCTGGGTCGGTATTAAGTGTTTTCGCGTTCGGTCAGGGAGCAACGACGCAAGGACAGACCAGCCCGTTCTCAAGGACCCTAGAGCTTTTTGTTGGCGATGTCGGCGACAATACCGTCAAGCGCTTCGACACTTCGAGCGGAGCATATCTCGGCACCTTCATTTCTTCTGGAGATGCGGGCTTGAACGGGCCGATGGGCTTAATCTTCAGCGAAGGTCAACTCGTAGTCGTCAACCAGAACTTCGGCAGCGACTTTGGAGAGATTCTTCGCTTTGACGGCAGGACAGGCGTGTTCCTTGGCAAGCTTGTTTCTTCAAGTGACAGGGGCGCGCCCTTTGCTCCGCAAGGCATCGTCCAGGGTGCGCCGGGCGACCGCTTTTACGTTGCGGATATCGGCACGCAAGGGAACACCTGTGACAGTCAGGGCAACATCAGGGAATATGGCGAGTCTGGCGCCTTCCTGGGCAACCTCGACCGGCGCAATTTCACGCCGGCGTTCTATCCACGCGGGGTAGTCTTCGGGCCTGACGGACTGCTTTACGTAGCCGCAAGAGGGTGCCCCATCTCGACAAATCCAGATGACGCGCTCATCGCGTACGTGCTGCGCTTTAACCCATTTTCAAGGAAGTTCGTCGATGTGTTTGCGTCGAACAAGACGGTGCCCGAGTTGCATCGGCCGGAAGGACTGGTTTTTGACAGGGAAGGCAACCTCTGGATTACGAGCTTTCGCAACAACAGCGACCCCAACGACACAGACAAAATCCTGAAGCTTTCAGGCAGGACAGGTCGTCTTCTGGACTCGATTCCATTGTGGACAACTGGCAACCCCAGAGCCACCGCACAGGCAATCCTCTTTGGGCCAGATGGAAAGCTGTTCATTCCCATTACGGGTGCCGCGCCTGAGACAACGGGGCAGGTACGCCGCTGCGACACGAAGACGAAACAGTGCGACGTCATCGTTCCGGCCAACTCCATGGGCGGTCCCCTTCAATCGCCGTGGTTTCTGATTTTCAGGAACAGCGACCCCGCGACACTTAGCTACAAAGGTCGTTGAAGTGGGAGGCGGGCGGGAATCCCCACTTGCAACTGGACGCTGAGACCTCGCGCATAAGGGGAGCGGCGGTGCAAATCGGATGGCGGCGTACGGCGAGTGCTCGGGAGAGGAGCGACGGATGGACTATGCGATGAAGGAAGGTCCTGGAACACTGCATCGGCGACTCGTGCTTCTTGTCGGCCTGAGCAGGCACGTTGGCTTCCGCCGCGACAGGATTGTGTGGCAGAAAAGTGTGCCGACGCAGCAGGCATGGCGAATCGTACTGGCAGAGTTTGATTCAACCAATCCCGTTTTCTTTTTCGGGTATCTTCCCACCGAGCCGTCCGATGAGCAGTTGGCCCAATGGGTGGACGCCGGTCTACGCGCGTGTGTCGCTGACCAGGTTTCCGTGCGTCCGAACGAGATAGATATCTCCAGAAAGCTTCTGGGCGGTAACCCGCGTACCGTTGCTGTGCTTGCTTCGCACAGCCTGAAGGTCGCTTGCCCGACCGACGACTTCGACGCCGGCGTACATCACGCTGCCGAGGCTGCCGACGGAGTACTTGGGCACTACATGTGGGAGGCCGCATTCAACCAGTTGCCGCCAATGCACACACCTGAGGGATGGATTGTCGAAGGAATGCCGCCCTTGGCAGGCGTGTCAGGAATAAGCGGCGAGGTGGGCCTTCTCTTCTCGCGGAATTTCTTGCGCAGGCACCTGCGATTCCACGGCCTCGACCCGGAAACGGTCGACGAGCGACTTCCCCGGCAGAAGGTGCGCCTAGCGGCGCCTCGCAAGCAGTCGCGAAGATGACGGCATCAAATGCGGCGTTTTATACCCATTCCCAGCTTTGCCAGTTGTATTTTGTAAAGCGCGCCCCTTGGAATTTCCGGGTTTTGCTCCGCGAAATAGTCGCGCGTGTCGGTCCATCAACGGCAATAGTCATGGTTTGTGGCTCGACCTTGATGACGCATTTGTGCCGGGGAAACAACGACTTTTCAGACGACCATTTGCGGACATCGCTGTGTGGATTCTGAATCCCGACGAACTGCACCAGGTGGATGCAATCTTGACGACACACCTCATGGGTGTCTTTAGACGACTGTGTCCAGGTGTTTTCTCACCAACCGCAGTCATCACGACCGTGAGACTCTTCTCCATTCTGCCGGCACTACCTAGGTTGAAGATGGGCTTTGCGTTAAGACGCGTCGCCTTTTCGACCATTGCCGCTGCGAAATCAACGCCCAAGGTATCGGCACCTCGCGCAGTTGCTGCCGCTGCGACATAGCGGGGACTCGTCGCAGCAGCCACAAAACGGGCGCTCCGTCGGGCTTCGAGTGTGTCACCCAGTGCGCCACTCGACTGAGTCGTCAATTCGGCGTGATAGGGATGCAACTGGTCAAGGCGTCGTGGGATTCACGTTCCACGCGTGCGCTTTGATGCGCAACGCGGAGCCTTCCTTCTGTGCGATGAGTAGGAAGTTTCCGCTGATGTCCATGGTCTGTCCGCCCGATATGTTGATATTCCCAGTCCAGGTTCCGGATTCCCAAGCCACATTTCCATCAGATGTGCAAAACCGCTGCTGAATTTCCAAACGATTCCAGACTTTCGTTGCTACTTCGGTCCATCCTTCGATTCCCTTTGGTCCGGTCACAGCTTCTTGGCCCGCCGGAATGAGAATGGCGTCGTCGGCAAACAAGGCCGCCCAACTGTGCGTATCGTGAGCGTTGACTGTATCGACGAACTTACCGTTCAACGCGGCAAATGCCTGCGAAATGTCCATGGTGCTACCTCCTTGAGGCGTGGTGGGATGCAGCTTGGGCGAATTGATGACGTGACAACTGACCTCGCACGTCGAGCTATGCCACGTCTATCTCCGGCTGGGATGAGAAGCAAGCGAACGCTATCTCCCGGTCGCTGTGCGTTATTGGCCGAGACGCGCGCACGCCTACACCGGAGAGCGCGCGCCAAGGCGCTACTCAACGGGTATCGAGCTTATGTACTGGAAGCAAGTGACCATAGTCGCCAATTCGTCTTGACTCACTACACGGTCTGGGACACGTGGTTGACACTCGACGATGAGGGCACTTTCGAAAGTACAGTGAAGCGTAGGCCAACGATTTGTTTGTTGCAACCCGCGAGAATATTGGTTGTCGGCGACAGTCCGGCTTCTCGCTGCCGCGTGTTTTCGTCTCGATTACCACCGACGAATCCATGTGCGGAAAGGTTACGGGAATAGCCGAAAGGTTTATTATCGAAGTGGAAAGGTCGAAATGAATTGTCGCTAACTGTGTGTCGGGGTGTCGGGTGCTTTTGTCTTATGAATAACGGCAGTGCCCAATTAAGAGCGCTTGCACTAGATGACTGGAAGCTGCGGAGACCGCTCTCCATCGATTGTCATAACGACTGTGCCCATCGACGGATGAACCGTCCGGTTTTGACTGTCGATACATGCAAGCAAAAAAATATAACGATATGCGAGCGATTTCTTAAGCTAGTCTTCAGGTCAACTGGCTATAACGCAGCATGCAACCACCACCTTAATGTGATTACTGGCCTTCGAAGGTCACCTTGAGCGGACTTCTGCGTTTCCCCCATTAAGCGCATATCTGCTAACTCCAAGACGAACATTTGGCTCGGTGAACAGTACTCCCGCCTATAACGTTCGGCCTGCGCGGCGCTCCCGACGGAAGCGTCCTGCTGAGCTATCGACTGGTCGGCAGTTTCGCCGGCTGTTCTTCCTGCCAATGGTTCTCGTCGCCGACGAGATTCAGTTGGACGCACGGGCTGCGGCAACCCGCTAGCCGTCCGGAAGAAGAATTCACGGATTACGAGATGTTTTATCGGAGAGCTACCATGAAGACCATCGCGATGTTAATTGCTTTGCTTGCACTTGTATCAATTGCAAAGGCAGAGCAGGGTGACGCAGAAGACCAGAGCATTGATTGAGTAGATGATGCAGCAGAAGGGCTTTGAAGTGGCACGCCGTCAGCTACCTTGTGGACCAGTGGTAGCATCAGGCCTATCTCGTGGGAAACGTCCGGCTACTGATGAAGACGATGCACAATCCCGGCTCATCGTTCAGGGAAATTCTCGGGGTAGGCTAGCCAGGGCATTTGTACGTGACCCACTCTCACTCATAGTGTTCCCAGAGGACATGGTTCGACAGCAAAGGCTGATAGCAGTCTACCGACTCTACCTTCGCGTATCTGGAGACTGCAGAGCCCAGCAACCTGCGGTTTTACTCAGTGTACGGATTTGAGGTGCCGGGTACTTCTGAGCTGCGGCATGGGTCTCGTGTCTGGAGCGCGTGGCGCCAGGCACCCGACAATCAAAATTGGTGACGCAGGACTACGGCAGCGCCTGAAGAGCAGTCCTGCATCTCAACGAATGCTGCGGACGTCATTTACTCGGCTTGGCCTTGACCATGTTGTCCGCCCGTAGCATGCCGGGCAATGCCTCAACGAAGAAGTCTGCCTGCAATGCAGCGCCAGTTTGAATGTCGTATTGCGCGAAGTCACGCACACCAGCCGCCAATAGCACTTCATCATCGAGAAAGAAATTTCCCGAGCACTCCCTGGATGGGCGTGTCAGGATATAGTGGGCCGCGTCGGCGACTATCTCCGGCTTGCGACACGCGGCAATCATGTCAGCGCCGCCAATCTCGTTTCGCACGGCAGCAGTCGCAATCGCGGTTCGCGGCCACAGCGAATTCACAGCGACGCCACGGTCCTTGAACTCACCGGCCAGCGCCAGTGTGAACAGGCTCATCGTGTATTTGGCAATGCTATATGCCGGGAAATCCTTAAACCACTTCGGGTCTGTGACCAGCGGAGGCGACAGCGTCAGGATATGGGGATTCGGCGAATCGAGGAGGTGAGGCAGGCAAGCTTGAGCACAGACAAACGTGCCTCGCCCGTTCACCCCGTGCATCAGGTCGTACCGCTTGACGGGCGTATCCAGCGTTCCCGTCAGCCGGATGGCGCTGGCATTGTTCACGAGTATGTCGATGCCGCCGAACACCTCAACGGCCCTCGCAACCGCGCCCTTTACGCGTTCCTCATCGCGAATGTCGACGACCAGCGCAAGCGCCTTTCCGCCAGCAGCTTCCACGGCCGCCGCTGCCGTGTGCACAGTGCCCTCAAGCCGCGGGTCCGGGTTGGCCGTCTTCGCTGCAATCACAATGTTCGCGCCGTCGTGTGCCGCCCGGAGTGCAATGGCGAGTCCGATACCGCGACTGCCACCTGACATGAATAGCGTCTTGCCGGCGAGGTTCATGGTCGTCTCCTTCATACTTGCCCTGGTACCTGGTTACGTACGAAAAGCGGCGTTGCTGCGAGTCAAAACAGCACGACTGAAGCCAAACGCCGTTACTGGACGGCTGCGCTGCTTTCACGACTTCTTGACTGGAATGACCTGTCCTGTGATGTCCTCGACCAGACTTCGGTTGTACGCCTGGGCCACCACCGCGGCGGGGGTACCTGCGGAATAGGCCTGTCCCATCGCGGCAAGCGTTTCTGAAACCCAGCCTGGGCTGACGGCATTAACCCCATCCCATTACACATAAGTCTGTAGGCGCCGAGAAAGTCGTTTACGGTCAATGACATAGCGGAGTGGGTTGTAAACTGCTTCGGAGTGCTTGTGATTACCCACATTTTAATCGAAAATTCTGCTAACCTGGAACCGTTTAGGATACCTATATGACGAATGAAAGGAAGAGAACAAGAAGATGATGAATCATGGTTGGACCGCGAGATTGCGGGGAGTGAATTTAAGGACACCCGGCTACGCAAGCGGTTTGGAACGCTGCTGGAGCAGCTGTGGAGGGGCATGGGGCAGACCATTCCGCTTGCCTGCCAGGACTGGGCCAATACCAAGGCAGCCTATCGTTTCATGGACAATGATCGCGTAAGTGAGCAGGACATTCTGAGTGGACATTTCCAGGCAACCGCACAGCGTTTTTCGACGACCGATGGACCGATTCTTGTACTTCAGGACACCACCACGTTTTCGTACGAAAGGGAACGTCCCGAACTCATCGGTTACGCTGGCAGCGCGATAACTTCCGCCCAGCGGCGAGGCCGGGCGAAGCCGAGCCCGCAATGCGGCATCCTGATGCATTCAAGTCTCGCAGTGACAGCGCAAGGGCTGCCACTCGGGCTGGACGCCATCAAGTTCTGGAGCCGCAAGGAGTTCAAGGACACTGCGACCAAGCGCAGCAAGGTCAATTTCACACGCATACCGATCGAGAAGAAGGAAAGCTTTCGCTGGATTGAGAATCTGCGGCAATCAACAACTCGACTCGGCGATGCGGATCGCTGTGTGCATATCGGTGACCGGGAAAGCGACATCTTTGAACTGTTTTGCGCTGCCTACGAGCTCGGAACGCATTTTCTGGTGCGGACCTGCACTAACAGGCTGGCCGGCGACGGCGGGCATACCGTTGCAGATGAAATGTCAGAGGTGCGGGTGAAGGGATTGCATCGGATCGAATTTCGCGACGCCAAAGGGCACCCTCACCAGGCGCTTCTGGAGATCAGATATCGGCGCCTCACGGTTTGGCCGCCCGTCGCAAAGCAGCGGCACTATCCAGCGCTCAGACTGACGGTCATCCATGCGACGGAACGCAGCGAGCCGGTGGGTCGGGAGCCTATCGAATGGAAGTTGCTCACTGATCTGCCGTTGAACTCACGTGTGGAGGCAATCGAAAAGATCGACTGGTACGCGATGCGCTGGAAGATAGAGACGTTTCACAAGAATCTGAAGTCCGGTTGCAAGGCTGAAGAGTCGCAGTTGCGTACAGCCAGCCGGTTGACCAACCTGATCGCCATCTTCTGCATCCTTGCCTGGAGAGTATTCTGGCTGACCGAGATCAATCGATGTGCACCAGAGGCTCCACCGGAGGTGGCGCTTACCGCAACCGAGGTGACGCTTCTTGACCACCTCGTCAAAGATACGGCACGCACAGCACAGGCGCCTCCACTGTCTCGCAGCCTCATCAAGCTCGCCCAGCTGGGCGGCTATCTCGCACGCGCCAACGATCCTCCGCCCGGCAATAAGGTCATCTGGCGCGGCATGCATCGGCTTGTCGACATCCAGATCGGATACTGGCTGGGGCGTGAAAATAGTGGGTAATCACAAGCTTCGGAGTGTCGTTTACTGTCGCATTTTGGGCGGCGCATGAAGCAAGAGGCAGCGAGCTGGGCAGCGGCAGAATT
>NZ_JAWRXV010000683.1:0-276 GCF_046534875.1 Paraburkholderia sp. SIMBA_054
CAGCTCGAAACCCCTCGTTGCGCGCTCTACTGCTTCGGATGAAATAGCCTCACCATCCGCGACCCGCTTTAGCAATGCCAAGGTACGATTATCAAAAAAATACACTTGAGAGAGCTTTTCCAAAGCATCCGAAACTACGCGGCGTTCATTGAACGTAAAGGCCGATTTCGCAAACTTGGCAAGTCCCGCCAACACCCTTAATGCCGCCGCTGTTTCATACATGGCTCCCCTCCCTGATACCTTTCCGAGAGAAATATCGGATCGCTAAACAGAAAT
>NZ_JAWRXV010000684.1:0-276 GCF_046534875.1 Paraburkholderia sp. SIMBA_054
CTTGGGAAATCACGCTGAAAGCAATAATAGGTGCCCAGTCGACGTTTATCTCGCATATTGTAAACAGTCTGTTTCGGGATGAACAAGAAAACCCCGGCACGTCTCCCAATACGCCGGGGCTACGCGCCTCCACGTGCGGCGAACACGATGGGCACGCTGATGAAGTATATCATAGACGCAGCGACTATAGCGTCCATCCATACACAGCGAGGGCTACACCTCCGACGGCACCAATAACCGACCATCCAATCATGCTGATACCCATGAAGCTGTGAT
>NZ_JAWRXV010000685.1:0-276 GCF_046534875.1 Paraburkholderia sp. SIMBA_054
GAAGTGGAATCGGTCGACGACCGTGCTGCTTTCAAAGCCTTCAAGATTGCCAAGGTCCTGACAGCTGTTCAACATCCGGATGCCGACAAGCTGCGCGTGCTTTCCGTCGATACGGGCGATGGCAAACCGGTTCAGGTCGTTTGCGGCGCGCCGAATGCACGTGCCGGTCTGGTCGGCGTTCTGGGTCGTCCGGGCGATTATGTGCCGGGTCTCGATGTCACGCTTTCCATCGGCAAGATTCGCGGTGTCGAAAGTTTCGGTATGATGTGTTCCGAG
>NZ_JAWRXV010000686.1:0-276 GCF_046534875.1 Paraburkholderia sp. SIMBA_054
GGCATTTCCTCGCGGCATGGCGCGCACCACGTCGCCCAGAGATTGACCAGCAGTGTCTTGCCCTTAAAATCGCCGAGAGTCATCTGCTTGCCGTCCGGGCCTGTGAAAGCAATATGCGAGACGGAAATCGGCTTTTCAGCGGCACGCATCGCCGCCACGCCCCCGGTCGCAGCTGTATCAAGTGCCTTAAGCTTATCCGCTTTCAACACGCATTGCGCCGAAGCTTCATCGCTTTCCGCTGAAACATTCGTCGAAACATTCTGGGCAACCACATTG
>NZ_JAWRXV010000687.1:0-276 GCF_046534875.1 Paraburkholderia sp. SIMBA_054
TTGTCGCCCTGCACGTCGCCTTCGCTCGCCTGCTTGAAGAGCGCATAGAGGCGCAGCAGCGTGAGGTTGCCCGGGCGTTCGGGCAGTTGCTTGACGTCTTCCTGGGCCTGGGTGAACTGCATGTCGAGGTTCGTCATCTTGATGCGCTCCGGCGCGGTGATCGGGTGGCCGACGATCATAACAATTGCATGCCGTGGCGTGGCCGAGGGCTTATTCCAAACACCGGTGATCGCTGATCGGCAAACCGGCACCCGGATGCGGGCCCAAACCGCATCC
>NZ_JAWRXV010000688.1:0-275 GCF_046534875.1 Paraburkholderia sp. SIMBA_054
GTCACGTGCACCGCCAGCAACTGCCCCAGGGTATCCACCGCGATGTGGACCTTGCTGCCGCGTTTGCGCTTATAACCGTCGTAGCCCGCGCGCGGTCCGCTCTCGCAGGTTGACTGCAACGTACGGCCATCCAGGATAACGGCGCTGGGTTGTCCTTGCCGCCCTTGCGCCACGCGTATTACCGAGCGCAGGTCGCAGACCATGTTCTCAAAGCAGCCCGCCTGTAACCAGCGTTGGGTCTGCTGGTACACCAGTTCCCACGGCGGAAAGTCATT
>NZ_JAWRXV010000689.1:0-275 GCF_046534875.1 Paraburkholderia sp. SIMBA_054
GAACGAAGTCGTCCAGCTTGCGAAAAGAAAACAAACTCTCGGTAAACGTGTCAGCGCCGCGCATGATCTCCAGGGGGCGGGTAAGGTCCTCATATCAACGCATCTACGGCCCGCCGCGATGACGCGCGTCGGCGGTATTTCAGCAACCTGTTAGTACTACTGTGTCATAAAATCAGTTGCGCGCTCTATTGTTGTACGGGAAGAGTGCCATCGTTGCATGAGCGTTTGTCCAAGCAGGATGCGCAACGTAGTAATGGAATCAGGAATGTGGCGTT
>NZ_JAWRXV010000109.1:0-15891 GCF_046534875.1 Paraburkholderia sp. SIMBA_054
ATACTGCCGCTTCCATTCCGCCAACGCCCAGTTATAGGCGAACCGGGACACGCCACAGGCGCGTGCGAAATACACGCTTTGCGTGGCGGTCGGGTCGAGGCGGATTCTGTGGACGCGGATCATTTGGCGGCTTGCGCGAGCGCGTCGAGCAGTTGCTTGTTCTTCTTGCTGCGCGAACCGTACAGGCGCGCCGAAAAGACGGTGATGATTTCCAGCACGTCCTTGGCGAGTTCTTCCTCGAACGAGGGCTGATCGCCCTTGTGGATGATGACGATTTCGATGTTCTGCGCCGCGCACATCGCGAACACCAATTCGGAGCCGAAGCGCAGGAGCCGATCCTTGTGCGTGATGACGAGGCGCTTCATCTGCTTGCGCAGAATCATTTCGAGCAGGCGGTTGAGGCCCTTCTTGTGATAGTTCATGCCGCTACCGAGATCCTTGATGACCTCGCAGCGCCACCCCTTCGCGGCGCAATAGCTCTCCAGCATCGCATGCTGGCGATCGAGATCCGCTTTCTGGTCGTGCGACGAGACTCGCGCGTAGCAGACCGTCGGTGCATCCTCATTGCCGAGACCCAACAGATCGGAGACAGCGTAATAGCGTGTGCCGCCCGCCGTCTTGCGAGCGGGCACCAGTTCGCCAGTCTCCTCCCACTTCCGCAGGGTGGAGACTGCGACGCCCAACATCGCCGCCGCTTCGCCAATCTTTACAAGTCTCCTTTCCATAACAACAGATTCTAGTGGATTCTGCGAGAAAATATGACTCTGACCCACACCCCCGGAACGAAAAAACGCTCCTCTCGTGTCGTACGCGGGGCGCGCCCTAGCGTCTTACTCATGAATTCTCACGATGAAGCAACATCGCTAGTCTCACGAGCGCTTGAGGACGGTGACGCACACCCGAGCCGCACACCGCCGCGCGGTCGTTTCATTTCTTTCACAGAACGACCGAGGAAGCAGCATTCGACAAGCGCCTTCTCTTCATGAACAACATCTGGTCCGCCAACGTGTTCGCGCACCGTTCGGTTCACGAAAAGTATCCCTACGTCGCGATCGATAAGCAGACTGGCTTTGGCGTCGAAGACTGGTCGTGGAACATCGAGACATCGTGGAAAGGGCTGCGACACCTCGTGGTTGAAGACACCGTGCACCTGATTCGCGTGAAACAGCATGGCTCACTTGGGATGCAAAACGCGGCAGAGGGGCTTCTGCCGCATCTTAAGGACGATTTCTACCCGGTTCTTGGTGCGTGAGTTGGATTTATCCGCGTCGCGCAGGCGCCGTGAATTCGCTGCCGTCGTAATGATCGCCAATTTCGCAGACTACGCCGTCTGGGACGGCGACTGCTTCCGAACCCTCTGGGGGTGTCCAGTCGGATGCGCCGTCCCAAACGATCACGTTCGTGACGACGTCATTCTCAACGATTGCGTACATTGAAGCCTCCTCAAACGCTTCCGTATTTTTCGATCATCACGATCCCGCCACCAGCGTTGCCGCTGTTCACGCCCGCGATCGTCATATGCATGAGAATCGCAGTGCCGTTCAGGAAAAGCTCGCCGCCCTGAAGCGGTTGCAGTCCGAGACCGCAGATGGGAATCGCGGTCAGGCCATCCGGCGCATAGGTCGATACGCCCGTGTTCGTGTGCACGATCTTCACTGCCTGCATGACGCCGTCGACCGATGTACCTGCTACCAGCTGCGTTGCATTGACTGCCGTATAGGCATTCACTGCGCCGGTATCGGCCAGCACGATGGTGTTCTGGCCGATACGCTAGATTGCTGCCGCAACCTGCGCATTGTTGTTGCGGTCTGGCGTGACGCCGCCAGCAGCCAGAACAGCTATCAGCTCTTCCTGAATGGCATTGAACGCGTATGCAGGAAACACCGTGGCCGGCGTGTTGGTGGCCGGGTTTCCAGACGTAGCTTGACCGGGCGTGCCGGTTGCGGGCGCAGTGTCGCCGCTTCCCACCGCGACGGTGTTCGAAGCAATCAGACGATCCATGTAGATCCTCAGGAATATTTGAAATTGAGTACCGTGTGCGCCGGCGCATAGGCCTGCAGCTCACATTGCAAGACGTTGTTGTTCCAGGCGGCGAAGGGCTCGCCGAAGGCGCTATTGCCGAACAGAAAGCTCTTGACCGAGAACGTCGGTGCATTGACCTGCCACGCGAACGCCCACGGAGTCCCATAGAGGGGAGTGCCGAAGTTCGATTGCCCGAACCGGAACGGCGAGAACTGCGTGATCGTTATGAAGTAGCCGAGGGTTACCGCAAGCTGCGTGAAATACGCGACGGACTGGCCGCCTGTCGCAGCAAAGCGGGTACCGCTCGCGCAGTTGCGTGCCGATCGGCACGGAGCGGGTCAACAGCATGGGCTATCTGCAACGCAAAGTGACCGACACCGGCCGCGCCGCGGACGTCGGCCAGGTGATTATCAACTCGGCCAAGGTCGAAGTCGATTTCATGCGCGTCGCGGGTGGCAAGGGATCGGGATTCACTCCTGTTGCAGTCGTCGAGTCGGCGCCAACCAGCGCGGAGCCGGTGCCAGCTGCCGACACCCCGCCGAGCTTCCCCGCCGCATCGACGAACGGCATCCGCTCAATCACTCGCCACGTCCTCAAAGACTGAGCTCACGCTGATCTAACCGCAAGGATAACGACAACCATGAAAGATCGCGATCTGAAGACCAGTGCGGGCGGACGCGCGTATATCGCCGAGTTATTCGCGACGCAGCTGCGCCGACACGATTTCCGGCGATCCATCGAAGAACGGCTCGCGGCGGATTTCGCGTGCGCACTGGCTCAATACCTGAGCGAACGCGATACCAGCCTTTCCGCGCCAGCCGTCGATGCTGGAGCGTTTGAATGGCCTCTTCTTCCGGAGTTTCCTAATGCTATGTGGACTTGCAACGGCGCCAGTCTGTTCACGGAGCATCAGATGCACGGCTATGCGAATGCGTATGGCGAAATTGTCCGCGCCGCACTATCTCCGCCCGCTCCGACGCGGCGGCAGGCGAGCCGTTCGCGTACTACCGCGACTGCGTCTATGGCAGCGGAACGACGATGCGCGAATACAACCGCATCAACGAGTTTGCTGACGGCGGCGAAGGATCGCCGCTCTACTCTGGCCCGCAAGCCGCTAGCGGGCAGAAGCTGACGGACTGGCGCGACGTGTGCGCGGCACTGATCGACATCTACGACGATGCCATGAACAACGCGCCCGAGGATCGCTGCTATGTCGACGGCGCCTGGAAGGAAGAACTCGACAAGGCACGCGCCCTTCTTTCTGATAGCGCCACAGCCGGCGACAGCGCTGATGCGGAGGGAACGTGAGACTACCGTGGAAACCCACAGTTGATTGCGTCGCGCGCACGTCGTTCACCGTCCCGGATGGCGCTCTCTTCGCTCCCGAAGACACGCCCGAAGCCGATCCAGTAAGCCTTCATACCTTCAAGGATCTGCCGTCCGTCGAGCCTAGAAATGGACGCAATCGAACGATAGCCATCCAGAATGGATCCTCGCTGCTCGTGAGGAACCCACTCCTCCGCGGCGTTCAGGATGATCCTGAAGGGCGGCGCTTTGATCTCACGGTCATGCATAGCTGTTCCCCCAGAATATTTTTGAAGGAATTTGACAGGGCTAACCGGATCAGTCCGTGCGGAACCTATCGTTACAACTCGTTACACGTCGACGCGCGATGTCGAACTGTTATCGCGGCATCCGCAGAGAAGGGAGATAAGGCGTGGTGAATTTAGGCGACTTCCAGCATCAGCGCGAGGTCACTGGCGTTCTGCGCCTTGCGCCTGACCGTCTGCACGACGATTTGGTCATACAGAGCATCGCCTTCGGGCGATTCGATTTCAATACCTCGCTCTTCAGCGATTATTTCGAAGACCTGATGTGCCGTTTCGACGACGACTTTGGCTTCTGCGCGATCCATGGTTGCGTTGCTCGTGATGTTGACGACCGCCGTTACATCGGCACCAATCGAGAAAACTTTAGGGGCCTCGTATGACCGACAACATCAAGAGTCTGGTGGACCGGCTTATCGATCGTGCCCACTATCTCGAGGCCGTATACGCGCCGCACACGCCATCATCAGTGCAGCTTCTCAAAGACGCTGCCGCGCGCATTGCGGAACTGGAATCACGTACCTCTTTGCCTATTGATGGACTGAAGCTCGTGCCGATCGAGCCGACACTTGAGATGTGCCAGGCGGCTTCGAAAATCCAGACGTACGACGCAACGTTCAACAAGCCATTCATGACGAGTGGCTCGTGTATCTACCGGCACATGCTAAACGCTGCACCCGCCGCCCCTGTCGCTGACAGCGCAATGGCGAAGACGCAGGGCACCCGCGACGTGCTTGCCGAGCGCGAGCGCCAGGTGACGCAGGAAGGTTGGACGCCCGAGCATGACGATAGTCACGACGACGGGCAGATGGCCGCCGCTGCCGGTTACTACGCCTTCGCATCTTCCTTCCCACATGAACGCGACCTTGGCCGAGGTCATGTGCCGCCTTACTGACGGTGGAAAAAGTCATGGTGGAAGCCGACCACGAAGCGGCGCAACCTCGTGAAAGCCGCTGCGCTGATACTGGCCGAGATCGAACGCCTTGACCGCGCGGCTATCGCGGCATCCGCAGAGAAGATATGAATCGTGTCGCGCTTAATCCGATGCGGAATTCTCAATCTCCGCGACGATCAGCTGCTTTGCCTCAATTTCGGCAGCGGCGGTGTCTGTCGATGTCAACCGACCGTGCGACGGACCCGCGTCGTCTCGGAGCACTTTCGCACGGTACGACAGCTGACCCGTTTGGGCATTGCGCATCACGAAGCACTCGACACGGTAATTTAGCTTCCAACCTTGCTTTCTTTGATATTCAAACTCCATAACGGCCAGCCTCACAAAATGAATTCGCCGATCCCGATCGACGATGGCGAGCCCGTGATGTATTCAAAGCTTGGCGAATTGATGGGCGACAGAAAGCTCGAGCACAGTCGAATCCACGACTGGATCTTGCCCGTCCCCTTCCAATCTGCACACAGGCTCGGCATCGTGCCGTCGACTCCGACCACCTGCACCCCATGCGGGGTTTCACTCGCCTGAGAAGCGCACAAATATTGGCGCGAAGCGAATCCCGTCTAATGCATGCACAGTAATTAAGCGGCGAAATATGGCGTACAGCCGAGTTACTTTTGCTGGTATTAGACAGAGAAACGACTCGAAATAATCTCGTGCCGGAGATCGAAAAATGAAAACAAGGACGCACGTCGAACTAACCACACACGTCGGATTAGAAGCCGTGCCGAACGGAAAATGTCGCGCCGGTATTGCGCGAACCAAGAACCGCGACTCGCGCCGTGCCAGAAAAGACCCAATCATCAACTGTCAACGAGAGTCTTCGTTGCGGTTGCGCACGGAGCGTAAAAGTCGGGTTTGGCAACTCGACGAGGGAGAGTTGCGGTGCCGTCGACTGACCCGGATGTAAAAAATTCGACGCTTGGTGTGGTACCTGCTCAGGCATTTGTATCGCTTTCCCGGTGCCGAATCGAACCTCGTGCGTTACTTGTGCGCTATAGAAGCCCTCGACTTGCCCGTAAAACGGCCTTCCTTGACTTGCCTGGAATTCCATCTCATAGCGCTGCAAATAGCGTAACGGTTCCGGAATCGGCAGAATAAGCTCCATGGGCATAGGCTCGATGTTGGCAACCGTCATCTCTTCGGGTGAATTGATGATTGGGCCGTCCGCGAACGCATATCCGCTGAGTACAAAAAATAGTACGCCGACAATCCTTTCGTTCAGGCACGTCATGGCATTCCTCCGATGAAGGAATTGAAACGTCCCAACACTGACCGTTACTTCTGAAGAAATCGGCTTTGCGGCTTCGCTTGCCACCCCGACATTCTAGTCAGTCATTCGCGTTCCGCTACTCCGATTTATGCAGCGCTAGAGGCGACGCCACACCGGTAGTCGAAGCCATGGATATAAGGGCTATCCACTTAGCGCCAAAATTCCACGCTGTGAAATTCAGCCCTCACGGGGGAGATTTTCGCGCGATCTGCCGGTAGGTGATGGGGTCTGCCTGAACGGCCTGTTCAAGCAGGCGGTAGAAAAGCAGGCCGCGGGAATGAGACGTCCGTCGATTAAAGCGAAAGACGAACTCGTCGAGGTAATGGTCTAGGTGGGCCGGCTTGACCGCCCCTTGGTGCGTGCCGAGAAGCCAGCGCTTAAGCAGTGAAGCGACGCGATGGACGCCGGGTAACGGCACGTGCGCCGGAATGGCGTCTGGCATCACGGATTTGATGACCGTGCGCTCATGTTGATAGTCGTCCTGCAACGCCCGATAGATGGCTGCGCCGTCAGTGCGCAGCACGGAGCCGGGTTCCACGACCGCTCGCACGAAAGGCTCAACACTGGCACTCGACTCCTCTTCAATCTGTTGAAGGCGAATCCGACCGAACCCTTTGGGCTCCAGAATTTCCACGGCGATCACCACGACAGCCTTGGTGGTCCGTCTCTTTCCGCCTTTACCCACGGGAGTGTCACGTCGTTCACGAATGGCAAGATAGCTCTGATCGACCTCGACGATCCCTTTGAGACGTTCCCGTCCGGGCCGAACCATCGCACGACGGAAACGGTGCAGGATGGTCCAGGCGGTTTGATAACTGCCAAACCCCAGGACTCGCTGCAAACCCAGAGCGCTCATTCCGGATTTCTGGCTCGTCAGATGCCACGCCGCTGCCAACCACACCTTCAAGGGCGTGCGTGTCTTATCGAAAATCGTGCCGGATGTCACTGTCCCAGGATGTCGGCAGGTGCGGCAGATCAGGCGCCCGCGGCTGCTCCTATAGGATCCCGTTTGGTTGCGCAACTGGGGCAGACGAACCCCTCCGGCCAACGCAGCTGCTCAAGATAGCGCGCACACTCCTCCTCGGTGACAAACCAGTCTTCAAACTGGCTCCACGTCCGAGGGTAGTCGACGCCGGCGGTCGGGGTAGGTTGGAATTCGCTCACACCGACATTTTCTCTCAGGTGGCGCTAAGTGGATAGCCCTTATGGATATACAGGTGTCGAAATGGGACTCAGCGACCCTTACGGGACGAAACACCCGTGCCGCGAATGCGAGCATTGGGGCGGAGATATGGCAGGCACAGCGCACGCGGTCTGCTTGCGGGACAATCGTGTCCAGGTACAAGCGAACGGCGAGTACGGTTGTGTGTTCTTGGTGCGAGCGACCGGCGCCGATGATGAGGGAGGCAGAGATGTTCGAATACGGAAATCCTGACGCGATCCTGGCCGACATGCTCCAACACCCGCTCACGCCAGACGACCTTGGACATACGGTGCTTGATGACTTTGAGCACTTCTGTGCCTACACGGGATGCAACCCAGAGCGCATTGGCGCCGAGGCTTTCGCGTGGGCGAAGCTGGCTTACGTCAGTGCCCACAGTTGAAGCATCGGATTTGATGCACGCCACCCTGAGAGCGCGGCCGTTCTCGGACAAGGATTGGCTATTCGAATGGCTTCGGCTTGGTTTTGCATGGCCATTCAGATTCAGCGGCCTGACCGCATTGGTGGCGGCGATGCGCTATTTTGTAGATCGCAGGTTCGGCGAGGAAGTGCCGGATTCGGCTGATTGATGTGCGCCAGTGGGCGTAGGGAGATGGATGTGACGACTGAAACTGACCTGATCGTCGGAAAATTCTATTGGGTGCAGCCCGCGCTTGACCCGGGCACGGATGCCGAGTGGGAAGCCGAAATCCAACCAGCGCGCTTTGCCGGCAAGAATTCAGAAAGCGCGCTGCTTTGGAACTACCTTGCCATCGAGGGGGATAGCGATTGGCCGGTGCGGTGGATTGGAGGTGAGATTGAAGCGCCGGGAAGCCCGAAGCACAGGCCATAGCCTGTAAAAGCATAATACAGGCTGTGGGCTGTTTTCATGCAGAGATGGGCTTCTCATCCCAATGCGAGCCTCCGAACGCGCGCACCGGCCCACGTGAGCGTGCGGCGCCACGCCGGGCCCCCGTCACTGCCCGAGACTCCCGCATCATCGCCTCAGCCGTCGCACGGTCGAAATCGTGTAGCATCGGCGATGCCTTCAACGAACCGGAAAAATGGGAACGAGATCATGAGCGGTCTTCCTATGAACGAGCAGGATGCCATCGACGCCGCCCGCTATCGCTGGCTGAGAGACGAAGCAAACAAGCGTCACGTCGGCCCGATGATCGTAATCCAGTCAAATAGCGCAGCCGGCTACGGTATGAGCTACATCAGCCCCTCTGACCCTTCGAAGATCGATGCCGCTGTCGATGAGGTAATGCTTGACGAGCGCAAGACTGGAGGCCAACTTGGAAAATATCAATGACTACGCCGCCAAGATCGCCCAAGAAATAGACCGTTTCAAGGAAGTGAACAACGTTCACGACTTGCCAGAGATCTTCCACTATTGGTCAAACAAGCACCTCCTCCCGATGTTCCAAGAGTTCGGCATCTCCACGATGGAACAGTTTTTCGCGCAGTACTTGTACGAAGCCGGATGCGCAACAGGAGAATTCTGTCCTCGATTCATAAGCATCGGTTCGGGGAATTGCGATCTGGAGATCCAAGTCGCGAAGGCCGTCAAGAAACTGGGTTTGAAGCATTTCCTGCTGGAATGCCTTGAACTCAACCCGCATATGCTCGCCCGCGGACGCGAAATGGCTGCAGCCGAAGGCATGAGCAATTACATGATTTTCACGGAGGCCGATTTTAATAACTGGTCGCCCAAAATCATCTACGCGGGGGCTATGGCAAATCAGTCATTGCACCACGTGACGAACCTCGAGAGCCTGTTTCTCGCCGTCAAAGGCTCGCTGCACTGGGCGGGCAAGTTTGTGGTCGCAGACATCATCGGCCGCAATGGTCATCAGCGCTGGCCTGAAGCGCTTGCGGTACTGCATGACTTTTGGCGTGAGATGCCGGATAACTACCGCTATAACCAAGTCCTGAAGCGGCACGAGCCGTTATATGAAAACTGGGATTGCTCGGGGGAAGGATTCGAGGGTATCCGCGCGCAAGACATCCTGCCGCTGTTGCTCCGGCGATTCGACTTCGAAATGTTTCTTGGTTTTGCGAATGTTGTAGTTCCCTTGATCGATCGCTGCTTCGGGCACAACTTCGACGCAAAATCCGAATGGGACCGTTCATTTATAGACCGAGTCCACGCGGCAGACGAAGAAGGATTTAGAACCGGTCTGCTCAAGCCGACCCAGATGGTCGCAGTGATGACGCCCGGCCCGGCGAGTTCACGTCGATATTCGCGCGGCATCAGTCCTGAACTGGCGCTTCGATCAACCGACGATCAACGGATTCGCATTCCGCCCACATCTAACCCTGCGCTGTAGCCGTCCCTGCCAGCGTTGCGATTATTAGAGATATATTTTAAATACAGCCTACAACCTGTAAAAACAAAATACAGGCTGTGGGCTGTTTTTAAGCGCTGATGGGCTTCTCATCCCAATGCGACCCGCCGAACACGCGCACCGCGGCCCACATGATCGTGCGGCGCCACGCCGGAACGCCCGTCACCGCAGAGGCCACGCGCAGCACCGCGTCTGCCGTCTCGCGATCGACGATGTGCGACGTGTAGAGGTAGTCGTGCACAACTGATGCCTCGTTGCTCGTGCCGCCTGCGAGCAGATAAGCGATGGGCACGCGTGGCACAGACGCGAGATCCGTGACGAAGCCGGTCGGCACCACGACCACCTTTCCCGCGACGTCCGAGTCGTAGATCAGCGGAGCCGTCAGACGCCACTTCCCGTCATCCATGCCGGTGGCGTTCTCCATCACCAGCGAAGTCAGGAACTTGCTCATTGCGTCGCCGCTCCCGATGCAGACGCCGGCGCGGCGGTCGTCGGCGTGCCGTACTGCGCGAGCGCCGCGGAGAGCGCGACCTGAAACGCCATCAGCCCGATCTGTGCGCCGGACTTCGCAGCCTCCTCGATCGGCAGCAACGCGATCACCTGCACGGCGGCCGGAATCGACGTATTAACGAGCGCGACCACGTTGGATGGATCGACCGATGCATTGGCGGCGCACACGGAGCCATTGATCTGCACAACCTGGCGGATGATGACCTGTTGGGCCGGGTCGCTGACCGTCATGGCCTGCACCGATAACAGCGTCGGCTGAACGACTGCGCAGGCCTTCGCAACCTGTGTCTGGAAGTTGCTGGCGACCTGCGGCGCATTCGCGCAGCCAGCGAAGAACATGAGCGCGGCGAGGCCTGCCGCAAGCAGCATCTTTTTCATTTCGGGATTTCCTTCGGAGGTTGCCGCGAGCGCGGCGGGGATTTACTGCTGACCGGGCGCGATCGGCGTCACAGCGGGCGTGACGATGGTTGCGGGGTTGATCATCGTCGCGGTCGCGGCGATTTGACCGTTAGCGGGGCTCCGTGCACGCAGGGCATTGATGCCCGCATGCACAGCAGCGGCGAGCGCGCCGGTCACGAGCGCCGAGACGCTATCGGGAACCGGAGCATGAAAGATCGCTGCGAGTGCCCAGCTCACTGCTGGCTCGAGCGTGGCGGCGCTGATCGTGATGCCGCCGGTGATGACGCTGGAAGTTTGTTGCTTCACGGTTTCTCCTTCAGGTTTATCTCGTCGGGCGAGAAAATGAAATCCGATCGCTGGTTGCGCTGCATGATCCAGATGGGGAGCGGCAGCATGTGAATGCCGTGGTTCTTGCCGCGGTGGTGCTTCGCGCAGAGGACCATCATGTTGTATTCGGAGTCGATGAAATCGCTCGGCTCGCGGTAGCTCGACCAGTCAAACGCCGGGTGCAGCGTGCGCATCTTGTCGAAATCGATACCGTCAGCGTCGGCCCACTCCGCATGGAAGTGATGCACCTCGCGCTTTTCCTTCGTGCCGCATACCCAGCACGGCGTGTCGAGCACGGCGATCAGGTGGTGCTTCGTCTTGCGGAAGAGCGCCGACTCGGTACGCGGCGGGTGGTCCGGATAGCAGATGTCGATCTCGATCGACTCGTGCTGCTCGTGTTCGTGCGCGACGGTTGTCATGTCCGTAAACGAAAAAAGCCACCCGAAGGCGGCTATGCGTAAGAGGGGTAAACGGCGCTTATTCGCGCGGCAGCTATTCGACGTCAGGCAGCTCGACCGTCTGTCCGGCGAGCGCGTGCAAGCAGTCGCCGAGGAACTGGATGCGGCCGTCTGTCACGAAGGAATGGCAACGCAGCGGCTCCGCTTCGGGAAGCGCGCCCGTCTTCAAGTACGTTTCATGCTGCTCGTCCGTCAGTTGTTTGACGCCAGTGACCAGCACGGACGGCGCGAAAGTCGGCCGATCCATGCTGCCATTCCAACCCCATACAAGAACACCTGAGCCAGCGACGTTCACCTGGTGCGACGTTCCGCAGCCCGGGCAGTCGAACATCATCGTGCGCACACCATCGTCGCGCTTCAGTTCTTCGATTTTCATTGGCTATCCAGCGTCGACAGGTTGTGCGCCTTGATGATCGACACGATCTTCTGGCCGTATTGCGGATCGGTTGCATAACCGGCCGCCGCGATTGCGAGCGCGAACGTCGAGCCGCTCGTGTATGCGAACGCGGGCTGATAGCGCTTGTTGTTGAGCAGGAACGCCGCGTGATCGTCGATGCATCCCTGCCAGTTGGGGTACTTGCGCCACTTCGCGGACACCGTCACCCATTGGCCTTTCAGGAACTCGCGTGTATCCATCATGAGCACGTCGCCGTGCCACGACGCGTCGGCCTTCACGCCGAACAGGTTGGCCACAGCGATATGCGTCACCTCGAAGCACTGGAGCGCGCTGGCCTAATGGAACGCCGCGCCACACCCAAATTCC
The DNA here is from genome assembly GCF_046534875.1 of Paraburkholderia sp. SIMBA_054. Taxonomy (NCBI): domain Bacteria; kingdom Pseudomonadati; phylum Pseudomonadota; class Betaproteobacteria; order Burkholderiales; family Burkholderiaceae; genus Paraburkholderia; species Paraburkholderia sp. SIMBA_054. Next base: position 11,861 of record NZ_JAWRXV010000109.1, read on the forward strand.
TGGACGCCGACGACATCGTGTTCGCCGCAACTGACTCGGGGCGCGAAGGTGCCATTGCAGCACTGCCAGCCCCGAAGAAGCGGACAAGGGCCGATGAGTGGCGCGATCGCGACGGCTGCGAATCGTTCGGCGAGTATTTGTGTGGCGGCAAGCTTCCGAAATTCGAGCGCAGACGCGCGCCGCGCGGCGAAAAATGCGACCGCTTCGGCGATCAGCACCGCATGTTCCGCATGCGCGACGCTTACTGGGGCGACTATCAGCGCGAGATCGAGGGCGATTGGCTCCCGACGATGAAGGAAGCGAAGGCCAGCTACAAGGCCAAGCTGAAGGCGTTCAACGCACGGGCGGCAGCATGAAAGAACGTCCGATCCTCTTCAGCGGCCCGATGGTGCGCGCTCTGCTCGACGGCCGCAAGACGCAGGCACGCCGCGTCGTGAATCCCGAGCCGAGCGCCGGCGTGCGCGTATCGCCGTTCTGCGTATCCGGCCTCGAGGATGGTCATGGTCGAGAGCTGCGCTCGCCCTACGGCGAGCCAGGTGACCGCCTCTGGGTTCGCGAGAGCCTTGCGGCAACGCGCGACGCGGCAGGGATCATCTTCGATTGGCACTACGTGGCCGACGGCGCCAAGGTACGTCGCATGCACGGCCTGCGCCCCGAGTTCAATGACGCGATGGCGTTCGCACACCTCGTTCGAAAGGCTGTTCCGTCTATCCACATGCCGCGCTGGGCGTCGCGCATCACGCTTGAAGTGGCTGGCGTGCGAGTCGAGCGCCTGCAGTCGATCAGCGAGTCCGATGCGGCTGCGGAAGGCGTTGAGAGCCTGCGCAACGAAGGCGAGTACTGGAAAGATTATCTGCGGTCAACCGCGCAATGCGACGAGCTGATCTGCCTCAACGCCCGCGATTCGTTCTGGACGCTCTGGGACAGCCTCAACGCGGCACGCGGCTTCGGCTGGGATGCGAGCCCGTGGGTTTGGGTCGTCGAATTCAAAAGGATCGAAGCATGAGCAAGATCGTAATGACATTCGCCGGCAAGGGCGACTTCGCGGCGCTGCGAGCTGCTGAGCAGTGGTGCGCTGATAACGGCTACTCGGTCGGTTCTGGCTGCGCCGGCATGCCGCGAGGACTCCTGCGCGGCGATTGGGTGATAGCCAAGTGGCGCAATCTCACTGGACAGGAACGCGCCGATCTCGACGGCCAGATGACGGGCGACTTTCGTAACGGTCCCGTCATCGTGACGGTCAAAGAGTGATCGCCATGCCAATGAGAGCGCAACCGGCATTACTCGCAGTCCCGGCGACCCTGACTGCTGCGTGTCTGTCAGTCATGGCGGGCTGGCAGCGTGGCGGGTTCGTCGCAGAGCGGGTGCTCTGGGTCGCCGTCGGCGTCGTGCTGGTTGTCGCCGCTCATCTGCTCCCTGCCCTGATCCGTGCGCATGGTTGGCGCGTTCGGCTGGTCGGAGTCGTGCTGTGGGTCGGCTGCATGGCTGCCACCTGCTACGGTCACGCGGTCTTTTTCCTCCTGGCTCAGAAGCATGCTGGCGAGGTGCGCGCGGCAGCCGTACCGGCAATCACGACGACCGGCCGCAATCCGGCAGTAATCGCCTCCGACCGCGCCGCGACCGTCTCGCGACTGGCACGAGTCACCGAGCGTCGGTGCGCCGAACCGTGCCCGAGTCTGCGCATCGAGCGCGCGACGCTGGCCGCCCGGCTGGATGCGATCGACGCCGAAGCGACCGAGGCGAGGCGTCAGGAAGCCGCACAGGACCGCGCCGACACCGCGCGCGATGCTGCCGTCGCTGACCCTGTGACCGGCGCTGTGACCGCGTTCGGAATCCAGCCCGGTCGCGTCGATCTGCTCGCCGGTCTCACGTTCGCGGCAGTACTCGAAGCAGTCGCGTGCTTCTGCTGGCTGCTCGCGCTGCGCCCGGTCGAATCGCTCAAACCCAATGCTGGCGCGGCAGTAACGCCAGTCACGGCAGTCAGTCACGCCATGACTGAGGCACCGATCGACCCCGGGCAGCCCGTAGAACCGGCAGTCATCGAAGCATCGGACGACGTTACCCGCGTCACGACCGAGATCACGGCAGGACGACTCCGCGCGACCGTCACGGACATTCGGAAGTACCTCGGCTGCTCGCAGGCGCGCGCCGCGGCGGTCCGCAAGCAGCTTGCCCGCCAAATCATTGAGTGAGACGAGCATGAACATCGGCCCCATCCACGCCTTAGGCAACACTCAGGGAAATCTAGCTGCCGCTGGCGGAGGCGCGGTCTATCACTCCGCGAATGAACTTCTTTGCAGCATCGAAGCAACGCTCCGCAGCCTCGCTGCCCGAAAGGCCAGGAAATTCGTCGGCGTCCATGGAAAACCGATCCGCCGGCGCAAGCTGCGATTTTGCGACGTCGGTGTCTGGAATCACCTTCCACTGGCCCTTGACCACGCCGCCTGCAAGCTGCTCGGTCGTTACCTCGATTTTGAAGCCTTCGAACGACTGAAAACGTTTCGACATGGCGACCTCCAACACCCAACAGACGGGAACTAGAGTATGAGCTCAATCCGTTTTTTCTGGATCGGCGAAGAGTCCGAAATCTTCGTGGCTGCACGAGAATCGTTCAGGCTGGCGCTGAGGGGGTACGGCGCAGAATGCAACGCGAGCATCGACGCATCAAAGATGGATGCGGCCCGCGATCGCGTGCTCGAGCTGTATGACCGCGCCGCACTATCCGCCCGCGCATCCGAAGCGGTGGCAGGCGATCCGGTGGCGAGAGATTGGCGCGTCGGCCTGTTCAAGTCCTCATCGGACCCGCGCAAGCAGGTGCGCGTTCTCGCTGACGGCGTGGAGCGGATCGCGGAATACGAGCAGCATCACAGCTTCATTCGCTGGATCGACGCCGCTCCCGCTCAACCGTTTGCGTATTACCGCGACTGCACATATAGCAGCGGCACGACAATGCGCGAATACAACCGCGTCAACGAGTTCGGCGACGGCGGAGAAGGCTTTCCGCTGTACACCGCCCCTCCAGCCGCTAGCGGGCAGAAGCTGACGGATGCGCAGGTCGAGGCGCTGAAGCATCTTGTCGCGAAGGGTTCCAGCTTCCCCGATCACAACGGGGCGAGCGGAAGCGTTACCCGAGTGGACTACCAGCATCTTCAGGAGGCCGCGAAGGTGCTATCCGCCCTTCTCCGCGCCTCTGATAGCGCCACAGCCAGCGACAAGGAGGGAGCGTGAAGATCCACATCGTCAGCGGGTCGCAGCGCAAGAAGCCGCGCGCGGGCGATCGTCGGACCACGAAGAAGCACGGCGAGCAGATCCGCGTGTTCAAGATGGTCACCGACATGCGCGGCAACGTCATCGGTTACGACTGCACAGGCGGCAGCCAGCGCTACGAGTGGGTCGCGATTGAGGATGCGGACAAGCACGGCGCCGCGCATCACTGGACGCGTGAAGAGCGCTTGAAGTTCGCTGATGTCGTAGTCGAGAACGGCCACACGTTCAAACGCGGCGAGTCGACTGGCGTGTCGTCCCTCGCCGGTTTGCGAGTGTGCGGTCAGTGCGGAATCGTGCGCCGCGCAGACGGGCAAAACAAACCGTGCCGCGGGACGGTGCGCGTTGAGCTGCGACAGCCCGCTATCGCGGTCAGCGACAGCACTGAAGGAGGTGCGGCGTGACGAAAATGATCGGACTCGCAAATAGCTGCAAGGAATACCCGAACAGGCATTACTACAGCAGCGGCGCCTATGAGTGCGCCATTGTGCAAAACAGCCGGCTGAACGCAGACAACACGATCCCCGGTTGGTGCCCGCTACCCGACTATCCCGCCGCCCCTATCGCTGACAGCGCAATGGCGAAGCAAAACGAAGGCGAGCAATCCATGCAGGACGCCTGCGCGACGCTGCCAGACGGGTATCTGATCGAGGTCAATCTCGAAAACGGCGCGGGATGGGTTGACCTGTATCACGACGGCGAAAAGGTCGAGTTCGACGAAGACACCGACGACGGCATGACTGGCCGTATTCGCGCAGCGACGGCCG